>CAMWTF010000315.1 GCA_947177105.1 uncultured Lachnospiraceae bacterium
AGGGTGCATCGCATAGTGCTGTCTGTGCCCGCGGAGGAAGAGTTGGCGGAGGCGGCAGAACGGCTGTTGGCGGCGAAAAAACCTCTGGTCATCTGCGGCGGCGGTGTCCGCTACTCGGAGGCAGGGGAAGCGTTGGAGCAGTTCTGTCAGGAGTTTTCCATTCCCTTTGCGGAGACCCAGAGCGGCAAGACGGCCTGTCTCTCCTCCCATCCCTGCAATCTGGGGGGGCTGGGCGTAACGGGAAACAGCGCGGGAAACCATATTGCCAGGGAGGCGGACCTGATTGTGGGCATCGGTACCCGGTTCTCCGATTTCACTACAGCGTCAAAATCCCTGTTTGCAGAGGGAGCGGAGATAGTCACTGTGAACACCTCCCGCTTTGACGCCTACAAGCTGGGAGCCGTGAAGGTAGTGGCGGATGCAAAACTCGCCATTCTGGAACTGGGAAAAAGACTGCGCCAGGCGGGTTATCGCTCCGGCTACAGTGAAGAGATAAAGGCGGCTAAAGAGGGCTGGAAAAAGGAGATGGCATTCCTTTCCTCCTATTCTTACGGCGAGGATTTCAAGCCCCTGATTGGTGCGGGAGATCCCAGGACCATACCCGAGTTTCACAAGATGACAAACAGCTCTCTCACGCAGACGGCGGTGGTTGCCAGAGTGAGGGAGTTGATTCCGGCGGATGCCATCTGTGTGGGGGCGGCGGGGTCACTGCCCGGCGATCTGCAGCGGATGTGGACCTCGGATGTCCGGTATTCCTATAACATGGAGTACGGCTATTCCTGCATGGGCTATGAGATTGCGGGGGCGCTGGGATCCAAGCTGGCGGAACCTGCCCGGGAAGTATACGCCATGTGCGGCGACGGAAGCTATCTGATGCTGCACTCAGAACTGGTGACTTCCATCCAGGAACGCAGAAAGATCAATGTGTTGCTCTTTGACAACAGCGGCTTCGGCTGCATCAACAATCTGGAGATGTCAAACGGCATAGGCAATCTGGCTACAGAGTTTCGGTACAGGGATCAGGAGGGGAAGCTGCTGGGAGATTTGATTCCCATCGACTTTGCCGCCTGCGCCGCGGGCTATGGCGTGAAGACCTACAGGGTGAAAAATATGGAGGAACTGGATGCCGCTGTAAAAGACAGCCTGCAGCAGGAGGTATCCACGCTGATTGACATCAAGGTGCTGCCCAAGACCATGACCGACGGGTACGGGGCATGGTGGCATGTGGGCGTTGCGGGAGCTTCCGAAAACGAAAAGGTGCGCGGCGCGTATGAGAATAAGCAGAAAAATTTAGAGAAGGCGAGGAAGTATTGATGTTAAATAAAGAAAAGGTACATTTGGGCATAGCGCCCATCGCATGGACAAATGACGATATGCCGGACTTAGGGGCGGAGAACACCTTCGAGCAGTGCGTGTCGGAGATGGCTCTGGCAGGTTTTACCGGCTGTGAAGTGGGCAACAAATATCCCAGAGACACAGCGGCGCTGAAAAAGGCGCTGGATCTGAGAGGGATGCGGATCTGCAACGCCTGGTATTCCACTTTTCTCACCACGGCGCCCTATGAGGAGACGGAAAAAGGCTTTATTGAACACATTACTTTTTTGAAGGAGATGGGAGCAAAGGTGGTGGGCGTCTCTGAGCAGGGACATTCCATACAGGGCACGGATAAATCCATTTTCCGGGATAAATATGTGATGGATGACAGAGAGTGGGAACTCTTGTGTACGGGCCTTGATAAGCTGGGCAGAGTGGCAAAGGACATGGGGATTGCCCTGACTTTCCACCATCATATGGGAACCGTGGTTCAGACAGCCGCGGAGATAGACCGGATGATGGAGAATACAGATCCTGAATTGGTGGGGCTTTTGTTTGACAGCGGCCATCTGGCGTATTGCGGAGAGGATTATCTGACTGTGCTGAAAAAGTATGCGGACAGAACCAGACATGTGCATCTGAAGGATATTCGTCCGGAGGTTGTGGCGAAGGTGAAGGCGGAGAACCTGAGTTTTCTGCAGGGTGTGCGTATGGGAACCTTTACGGTGCCCGGGGACGGGAGCCTGGACTTCACCCCTATTTTTGAGATTCTGGCGGACACCGGCTATGAGGGATATGTGCTGGTGGAGGCGGAGCAGGATCCGGCGCTGGCAAATCCGTTGGAATACGCCATCAAGGCCAGGAAGTACATAGCGGAGAAGGCAGGGTTGTAGTGCAAGTTTGGATGTATACATCCCAATACGTATTAATGCAATATCGCAGGCAAAGCCAGCGATATGCATGTAGAGGTAAGTTTGGATGTAGAACATCCAAACACTGATTAACGCAATAACACGGGCACAGCCCGCGTTATGCAGGGACAAGGTAAGTTTGTGCTATAATTGAATTGCCCGCCGAAGCGGGCGGATGGAGGATAGAAAAATGATAAATATCGGTATTATCGGTGCGGGACGTATCGGCAAGGTACATTTGCAGTCCATCGCCTACCATGTAAAAAATGCCTGTGTGAAGGCGGTGGCGGATCCCTTCATGAATGAGGAGACGGAGAGCTTTATACAAAGCATGGGCGTACAGAAGGTATGTAAGGATTACAAGGAAATTTTGGCGGATCCGGATATTGACGCAGTGCTGGTGTGTTCCTCCACGGACACCCACGCATCCATTTCCATAGAGGCCATAGAGGCCGGAAAGCATGTGTTCTGCGAGAAGCCGGTGGATCATGCCCTGGACCGGATCAGGGCTGTGGAGCAGGCGCTGGCCGCACATCCCCAGTGCAGGTTCCAGGTGGGCTTTAACCGCCGTTTTGATCACAACTTTGCGGCCGTGAGAAAGGCTTATGACGAGGGAAGAATCGGCGAGGCCCATGTGCTGAAGATTACCTCCCGGGATCCTGAGCCCCCCAATCCCGCGTATATCAAGGTGTCCGGCGGCATGTTCCTGGATATGACCATCCATGATTTCGATATGGCATGTTTTTTGACTGACAGCGATGTGGAGGAGGTTTATGTCCAGTCCGCAGTGCTGGTGGACCCCGCCATAGGAGAGCAGGGGGATGTGGACACCGCCATCATCACCATGAAGATGACAAACGGGGCGCTGGCCGTTATCGACAATTCCAGGCGCGCCGCCTATGGCTACGATCAGAGGGCGGAGCTGTTCGGCTCTAAGGGAATGGCTGCCACTGCCAACGACACCCTTTCCACGGTAGTCGTCTCCAATGCGGAGGGAGTGACCGGCGAAAAGCCCCTGTTCTTCTTCCTGGAGAGATATATGGAGTCCTTCTCGGAGGAGATGCGGCAGTTTGTGGACGCCTGCGAGAACGGCAAGGAGGTGCCGGTGGGCATCCATGCGGGTATGCAGTCCGTAAAGATCGGTCTGGCTGCAAAGAAGTCCGTGGAAGAGCACAGACCCGTAAAGATATCGGAGTTGGATTAAGAGTATGGAAATATTCGGATATTTATATAGAAGGAGTGTAGTATGGCTAATCAGTTTATAATGCCCAGACAAATTTTTTATGGGGAGGGGGCGCTTGAGCAGGCCGCTTCGGCCATTGCAGGCTGCGGCAGCAGGGCGCTGATTGTCACGGATCCTGTAATGGTGAAGCTGGGGAATGTAAGCTCTGTAACGGAGATGCTTAAGAAGGCCGGTGTGGGCT
>CAMWTF010000316.1 GCA_947177105.1 uncultured Lachnospiraceae bacterium
GTGCCGAGAGGGGTGTGGGATATGGGATTTTAGTTAAATGCGATTCATCCGGTTGATTCCTATAACAAGGAATGGAACAGCCCATATTTTGTAGACAAATCTATGATACTGGAGGAATTGTCCGGTAGAATACAAACCAGTACGAATTACATTTGTGTAACGAGGCCAAGACGTTTCGGAAAATCTGTCATGGCTAATATGATTGCCGCATACTTTTCCAGAGAAATGAACGGAAAGCCAATTTTTGACAATCTGAAGATTTCCAAAAGCCTGCATTATCAGGATTATTGCGGGCAGTATGACGTAATTTCCATATCTTTTAGCGAGGTGCCAAGCAGATGCAGAACTTATGAGCAGTATATTTCCCGTATCGAAAAAAGGTTAAAAAAAGATATTGTAAGGTATTTTCCAGAGGTGGATATTGATACGGATGATGCGGTGTGGGATATTTTAAAGGATATTAACGCAGAGGACCATAAAAACAAATTTATTTTTGTGCTGGATGAATGGGATTTTATATTCCACAGGGATTTTTGTACGGAGAGAGACAGGAGGGATTTTGTCACTTTCCTAAGCAATCTGTTAAAGGATAAGGCATATGTGGCGCTTGCGTATATGACGGGGATTCTGCCGATCTCAAAGTATTCGAGCGGGTCGGAATTGAATATGTTTGCTGAATATACAATGGTTTCTGAGGAAATGTATAGTGATTATTTTGGATTTACCGATTCCGAGGTGGATGACTTGTATTTACGGTATTTGAAAAATCAGCCCAATCCGATCGTCAGCCGTGAGGGATTGAGGGATTGGTACGATGGCTATCATACAAAAGCCGGAAGGCGCATATACAATCCGCGTTCTGTTGTATTGGCCCTGACAAATAATAATCTCAGCAATTATTGGACAAGTTCTGGTCCATACGATGAGATATACTATTATGTCAACCACAATGTTGCCGCAGTCAGGGATGACTTGGCGCAGATGGTGGCAGCGATACCCGTGTGTGCGAATGTGCGAGAGTATGCGGCAGTTTCCATGAATTTGACCACTAAGGATGAGATCTTCTCGGCAATGGTCGTGTATGGATTTTTGAGTTATGGCGGAGGTCGTGTCAATATTCCCAATAAGGAATTGATGGATAAATTCTGTGAGATGTTGATGAAAGAGCCATCTTTGGGATACATGCATCAGTTGGCGGTGGAGTCGTCCAAGATGCTTAAGGCAACATTAGCCGGGGATACAGATATGGTGGCAGAGATCATAAAACATGCGCACGATACAGAATCTCCGATTCTTAGCTATAATTCGGAAAGCGAGTTGACTGTTCTTGTGAGTTTGGTTTATTTGGCGGCCAGAGATACTTACCGAATGGAGCGGGAGGATAAAGCGGGAGTTGGATATGTAGATTTCATTTTTTATCCCGAAACGGACCGAGGGGCGGATGCCATTATACTTGAACTGAAAGTAGATCACACAGCTGACGAGGCTCTTGCGCAAATCAAGGATCGAAACTATGCGCTGAAATTTGAGGGCAGGCTTGGCGAAACTTCAAGATATACAGGGCGGATACTTGGCGTAGGGATTGCCTATGACAGGAGGACGAAAGAACATACCTGCAAGATTGAAGTGTTGAGAGAAGCGGTGCAGCATATATAAGAGGAAATATTGACGTTCAATAAGAATACACAGAAAACGAATCAAAAACGACACGGTTTTCTCGAAATAACGCGGCGGTAGTATCTAGCCAACACCCCCAAAATGTGGTATGATAACTAAACAGGCAAACAAGATGAAGCATTTGCCTCAAGGGCAGATGCTTCTTTTATGTGGAATATATATGCAGGAGGTTTTTTATGCAGATTGATCATATACAAAAGGAGTATATCAGGCAACACACCAAAACCGTACAGATCGGCCAGGTACAGATCGGCGGCGGCGCGCCCATCGCCATCCAATCCATGACCAACACCCGGACGGAGGATGTGGCGGCCACGGTGGCTCAGATACTCCGGCTGGAGCAGGCAGGATGCGAGATCATCCGCAGCACCGTGCCTACTTTGGAGGCGGCTCAGGCCATCAGGGAGATCAAAAAGCAGATTCATATCCCCCTGGTGGCGGATATCCATTTTGACTATAAGATGGCCATTGCGGCCATGGAAAACGGCGCGGATAAAATTCGCATCAATCCCGGCAATATCGGCTCCAAAGACAAGGTAAAAGCAGTGGTGGATGTGGCCAGGGAGAGAAACATCCCTATCCGGGTGGGCGTGAACAGCGGTTCCCTGGAGAAAGCCCTGCTGGAAAAATACGGAGGCGTTACGGCGGAGGGCATCGTGGAGAGCGCTCTGGACAAGGTACATATCATTGAGGAGCTGGGCTATGACAATCTGGTTATCAGCATCAAGTCCTCGGATGTGCTGATGTGTGTAGAGGCTCATGAGATATTGGCGGCACAGACCCGGTATCCCCTGCATGTGGGCATCACGGAGTCCGGCACGGTGCAGAGCGGCAACATCAAGTCTGCCATTGGGCTGGGTATCATTTTGCGACAGGGGATCGGCGACACCATCCGGGTGTCCCTGACAGGGGACCCGGTGGAGGAGGTCAAGTCGGCAAAGCTGATCCTGCGCACCCTGGGGCTGCGGCAGGGCGGGATTGAGGTGGTGTCCTGTCCCACCTGCGGCAGAACCAAAATTGATCTGATCGGCCTGGCAACCCAGGTAGAAAAGCTGGTGGAAGATTATCCGCTGGATATCAAGGTGGCGGTCATGGGCTGCGCGGTAAACGGCCCTGGAGAAGCCAAAGAGGCGGACATCGGCATTGCCGGAGGCGACGGCGAGGGGCTGCTGATCAAAAAAGGCGAGATTGTGCGCAAGCTGCCGGAGGGAGAGCTGCTGGCAGCTTTGAGAGACGAGTTGGATAATTGGAATAAATAAAAGAACATAAGGGCTTAAATGCCATATGTCGAAATGCGGACATAGAAGTTTTGGCGTCTATAATCGCAGGTAAATCCTGCGGCGGGCAGGGGGTATAATCATGGCGAAACCCTTTTTTGAGGTATTTCCCACATTACAATTAAATGGCAAAGTACACGACATCCTGGAGCAGACCAGTGTGGAGAAGATATCCGCCACCAAGCGCAAGGATTTTCTGCGGATTTATCTGCACAGCAGCCGCCTGATCATGAAAGAGGATATCTGGGCTGCGGAGAGGGAGATCAAGAAACAGCTTTTTCCAAGCGCCAACATGGTTATAAAGATCTACGAGAAATTTGAGCTTTCCTCCCAGTATACCCCGGAGAAGCTGATGGATGTGTACCGGGACAGCATTCTGGAGGAACTGCGGGAGTACAATCATATTGACTACAACAGTTTTAAGACGGCGGAATTATCCTACCCTGACGTCCGGCAGATGACCCTGACCCTGGAGGACAGCGTTCTGGCCCACAGCCGGGAGGAGGAGTTTACCCAGGTGCTTCAGAAAATTCTGGTGGAGCGCTGCGGATTTGACCTGGCTTTGCGGGTGGAGTATCGGGAGGCCAGGGTCGGCAAGTATGCCGAGGATGACGAGCAGAAGATTCGGCTCCAGGGGGCGGAGATCTCCCGGCGCGCCGGACGGTGGGCCGGGCAGGGGGATTC
>CAMWTF010000317.1 GCA_947177105.1 uncultured Lachnospiraceae bacterium
CAGGGGATGGGACCCTGTACGGAAACGGGGTATCCGCGCCGGAGGGCCTGGGGAAAGGGAACAGTGGTGTACTCTTTCTGGAGGCTCTCCCAAAGCTGAACAGGTTTGAAAGTGACCTGAAAGAGATGATCCTGCAGATTTTCACGGGCCAGGGCTGTGTCGTGGAGGTGGAAAAGGTCAGTTGGGGACCGGAGGAGCTGACGGACCGTCTGTGGGAGCAGATGGAGCAGTGGCAGGAGATATACAGGACCCCTTTCAAGTACATAGGGTATATAGAGACGCTGGGAGAGCCTTCTGGGGAAATGGAGGAAGGCTTTTTGCGGGAGTATGCCACCATACAATTTATGAATTTTCAGGACACCTTTCTGGTGACAGACTTGGGAATCTACAAGATCAAGTCCTGGGGAAAACAGGATATATGGCAAAGCAGCATGCGGGAACTGCTGTGCAGCGTTCCCGCATGGCAGATTACCGGGGAAGAGGCAGAGCAGTATGTACATGAAATGAATTTGGAGGTGGAATATAACAGGGAACCTCCCTACCCAATCCGGCTGAACCTCTGGTATCAGGGGATAGAGTTTCTCTTTTGGGGAGAGGGGAGGAGACTGCTGGAATACGGAGCGGGGGATGCGGACGAGGAGCGGCTGCGGTTCCGGCATATGCAGATGCAGAACGGACGGGAGACGGAATGGCGGATACGTGTCGTCGAGGCCCTGCCGGTCTGCGATACCTATGTGGAACTGCGGGAATATCTGCAGGAGCTGCATCCGGATCTGTGGGAATGTGTGTTCTACACGCAGTCCGAGGAACAGTATGATACAAAGCCTCTCGTGAGTCTGATGACGGATGAAGCGGAGTATGGCTACTTTTGCCAAGGAGGGCAGTGGTATCAGGTCTGCATCCGGGCTATGTGGGATATAGACTACAGGGAAGACACATATAGCGGGAACATTGCCGATATGGGCGACTACCTAGGAAACAGGACAAACGACTGTTATCGCTACAGCGTCTCGGAGCAGGGAAATGTGGCAGAGAGAGATTTCCTGCGCCGCAGTTACTGTTATGAGAGGGAGATCGGCCCGGGACAGTCCCTTTCCTTTGACTGTAAGCTGGCGGAGATAGAAAAGGGAGAGTTTGTTGATACTGTTACTTATGAGATTGCGGTATCCATGCCGGGATCGGAAGAGCCCTTTCAGATATTGGAGGTGAGTTCTACCTATGACTGGTATCCTTTTTCCTTTGAGGATTTCAATGCGGACGGATACGAGGATCTGCATGTGGAGTTTCATTATGGGGCCAATGGCGGCTTGGCATGGCATTATATCTGGATCCCCTCCAGAGGGGAGTATGTGAGAGGCCCTGAAAAGTTGGAGGCGTATAGCAGTTATGGTGTTGACCAGGAAAAACGGCGGCTGTATATCCATATGCATTACAGCGCCATGGAAGGAAAGGATTATCTCTATCAATGGTCCGGGGAGGCAGATTATGAGTTGCTGCGGTTTTACGATTACCAGTATGTCTATACCAATGATGGGGATCTTATCGGTATGCGTGAAAGAATCAGCAGCTTTGAAGACGGAGAAGAGAAAGTGCTGTCAAATTATATTTATCCCATAGAAGAAATTCCGGGGCTTTATGAGATGTTCCGGCTGGACTTTGTCTGGGAGCGGGAGCTTACTCTGATAGGGCAGGAGCGGGACTGCATTCTGCGGTATGCCCAGGCGGAACTGGAGGACGGGGAGGAAGGACAGACGGAGAAAAGGTATCTGGATTTTCTCTACCTGTTCAGGGATGATACCTACCTGATAAGCAGACTGAGGGGACAAAAGGCCCCGGCGGCATATGCGGATATTACCTGGGAGGCCAATGCGCGGCGGCTGGCGGTGAGGTATGAAGACGGCACGGTTCATCTATACCAGTGGGATGGGACGGAGTTTAAGCTGGAGGCAGAGGAATAAGAAAAAGTAAAATGATAGTTTCCAGGGATCGATGGATATCCGGTTCATACAGGCAGGGAGGAAGGGCATATAATGGGGTATATCTTCATAATGCGGAAGGAAACCTATTTATGCCGGAAGGAACAGCGATTTATGTAGTACAGAGGGGAGATACGGTGGACAGCATCGCCGCGGGCTATGGGGTGAGCGTCGAGACCATTATTCGGGACAACCAGATAGTCTATCCATATGAGCTTGCCCTGGGGCAGGCTCTTTTTATTGACCTGGGAACAAGGCAGCCGTACCGCTCCCTGCGGTCCACAGGCTATGCCTATCCCTATATCAACGAGACGGTGCTGGCGGATACATTGCCCTATCTGTCGGAACTGGCCATTTTTTCCTATGGTTTTACCACGGCCGGAGAGCTGCTGCCCCCCGCGCTGCCGGACGACTGGATGATTGCCATGGCGCTGCAAAATGGCACGGCGCCTATCCTGACGCTGACACCCCTGGACGAACAGGGGCGGTTCAGCAATTACCTGATCCATAATGTGGTGCAGAATCAGGAGGCAGTCAATCTGCTGATCGATAATCTGCTGGCGGTTATGACAGAGAAGGGCTACCAGGGAGTGGATATTGATTTTGAGTATATTCTGGCGGAGGACCGGGATGCCTTTACGGATTTTGTGCGGCAGGTGGCGGAGCGTATGCGGGCAAACGGCTATCATACCTCCGTGGCCCTGGCGCCCAAGACCAGCGCCGACCAGCAGGGGGTCCTCTATGAGGGAAAGGATTACCGGGCGCTGGGGGAAGCGGCGGACCATGTGCTGCTGATGACCTATGAATGGGGTTATACATACGGTCCGCCCATGGCCGTGGCCCCCTTAAACCAGGTGCGCCGGGTGGTGGAGTATGCGGTGACGGAGATACCGCCCCAGAAGATTGATCTGGGTATCCCCAACTATGGCTATGACTGGCCCCTGCCTTTTGTGCGGGGAGAGACCAAGGCCACCTCCATCGGCAACATCCAGGCGGTGCGCATTGCCATTGAACAGGGAGTGCCGATCCAGTTTGCCGATGTGGCCCAGAGTCCTTTTTTCACATATTTACAGGCTGGAAATAACGCTCCCGAATCAGGCGGCGGCGGAAATACCATAGCAGTCCCACAGGACATAGCGGTGGTTGAGCATGAGGTCTGGTTTGAGGATGTGCGGAGCCTTCAGGGTAAGTTTGATCTGATCCGGGAGTTTGAACTGGGGGGATGCGGTTACTGGCAGATCATGCGGTGGTTCGCGGCCAACTGGAAATTGCTATACAAAAACTTTTATATTGAGAAATAAAGGCTCCTAAAAGTGTATGTGTTGAGATGTGAACCACGGAATATTTTAATAGTATTAAAAATTCCGCAAACGCCAATAAAGCGGTTTGCGGAATTTCTAATTAGGTATTTACCTTATCGGGACTCAGCCAGATATAGCTGTACCCGGCTCTGTATGACTTCAGCCACCTCGTTGGCATTCTTATCCCCGGCAAAATACGACTGTACTTCTTCCGAAATGATTACCCCCACAGGAGTATAGCGCCAACCCTGCTCCGGTTCGCAGGTTTCAATGAATGACAGATAATCTTCCAGCCAGTTGGATCCGTCAGGCTTGGCATCCAGTTCCATAAAATTATCCCCGTTAGCGGATACTTTCAACC
>CAMWTF010000318.1 GCA_947177105.1 uncultured Lachnospiraceae bacterium
CCAGCCAGGTGGACAGAGCCTGGCTCATCTCATACTTGTAGGCAAAGTAATTGGTGACGCCAGTAATGACATTGCCGAACATGATGCCTACCAGAGGCACCATGACCAAATCCTTAAACTGAATGCGCTGTATAAACCAGACGAATATCCAGGTTCCTGCAATGGCAAAGGCAAAGGCGAAAAGTGCCCGCCCCCACAGGGTGGATTTCGGCATGAACAGCAGCGCCAGCAGAATGCCAAACTGCGCCGATGAAATGGTTGCGCCCGTAGTGGGTGACACGAACTTATTCATACACAGCTGTTGCATAATCAGACCGGCTACACTCATGCCGATGCCGGTGCATAAAATGGCAAGCAATCGCGGCAGTCTGGAAATCAGAAAGATTTCAATCTGCTCTGTCTCACCGCCCAGCATGCCGGACAGATTGACGTCCAAAACGCCGACAAAAAGCGACCAGACAGACAAAATAACAAGCACGACTGCAAGGATAATAGTTAGAGCGTACTTTTTAATATTAGTTGCCTCCTCTCATAGTTAGCAATCTCTAACCCAATAACAAAATTTCGCGCAGCGGGACTGAATACTGGACTTACGTGATCCTCCCACTGCGCGTTTCGGCTTTATTATAGCACGATAGTTAGTCATATGCAACTACTAATTTTAAATTTCCGCAACTGTTTTCATTGCAGTATGAAATTCCTTCAGAAACGCATAAACCTACAGATTGTTCCAACTGTTCAAACATTTTTGGAGCAACGCAGTCAACGTTTTCTTTTCCTCCTCTGTCAGCGCCGCCAGTTCCTGATTGGTCATCTTCTTTTCCCCGCTGGCACTGTGATGAAGAAAATGTCCGCATCTCCTGAGAGATACAATTGCGGCGTCATCTGTACTCATTGTAGAAATATCCATGTTTTGCATTAATTCTCCTCCTTAAATATTATAGATAGCCTCTCGGAATCTCTGAAATTCCAGTTATATGGATTCCCCCACTTATCACAAAAAAATACAAATCAGAAACCGCCTTTTACAAAAAAAGATTCCGATAGGTTATAAAGCAGTATAAATCTACTGCATATTCCAGCCTTATCTAAAGCCGGTTACTGACTAAGGTGTGAAAAGTAACATTCCAGCCACCACATAGGTTCACCGCACAGATACAATCCCAGCTTCTCCTGCAGTCGTATGGCGGGAATGTTTTCTTCGCTGATCTGGCAGAAAGGAATCTCTCCCCGTCTCAGATGCCAATTAACCAGCCAACTCTCCAGCAAGGCAGCCAGACCCTGGCGGCGATATGCCTTATCTACATACAACATTCCCATGCTGCCGTTTTCATGTACGCCGATAAAACCCGTAAGCCGCCTTTCCTCCCCTTGCCCCATATAGATGCCATACATGGCCCCGGCTTGAATGCGCCGCTGCAAGTACGTTTTTTCGCATTCTTGATATCTTTCTGCCACATAGTTCAGATCCGCCCCATTTAAAGGACTAATATCCCGGTATTCCACCCTCAGGGACTCCTTGCGGGTATAACAGGCTTGATAGCAGGTCTTCCTGAGTTTCAAACCGTATTGGGCAAGCAGCAAGTCTTTGGCGGACTCCTGGCACACAGCCAGATACATCTGTTCCTGTTCCGGCAACCGAGCCGCTTTTAGCTGTACCAGCAGCAACTCCGCCACATCCAGGGATTCCAGATATAATGCGTAATTACACGTGTTTTCTGCGTTTACCAGTATATTTTTCCCCCGGCGGCATACAGTGCGGGCCATGCCCCTTGCAAGCAGTTCCATGAGATGAATATATTTGCGTTTTTGCTTTGCCAGATGCAGTATGATCTCCTGCTGGGCCTGGTACCGGACATACAAATCCGGCCTGCGCTGCCGGGTGCGTTCCAGGGACTGCTCCAGCCGCCATGCCTCGATCTTTTTATGATTGCCGGACAAAAGCACCTCCGGCACCGGCTTGCCATGCCATATCTCCGGTCTGGAATACTGCGGATATTCCAGCAGATGATTATGGAAGGATTCTGTCTCCGCAGACTCCCCATTGTGCAGCACCCCGGGCACCAGTCTGGCGATGGCATCAATCATCACCATGGCGGGCAGTTCCCCTCCGGTCAACACATAATCTCCCAGAGAAACATAGTCGGTGACAATCTCCTCCAGCACCCGCTCATCAATGCCCTCATAATGTCCGCAGAGAAAGACCAGTTCCTCCTCCTGCGCCAGTTCACGGGCCATCTCCTGTGTGAAAGTCCTGCCCTGGGGAGTAACATAAATTGTGCGGATTCGCCTTCCGGCCGGACAAGACGGCAGCACAAATCCGTCCATGTCAGAGCTTCCCCCCCAAGGCTCCAAACTCCCTGCCGCCACGGAAAGATAGGCATCATATATCGGCTGAGCCTGCATCAACATTCCTGCCCCGCCGCCATATGGGTAATCATCTACTTTGCCGTGCTTATCACGGGTATACTCACGGATATTCACCATATGAAAAGACAACTGTCCCTTCTCCGCCGCTCTGCCCAGAATGCTTTGATGCAGCCCCTGCTCCACCATCTCCGGAAACAGCGTCAACACATGGAATTTCATCGTAACTCCCATCTGCCCGTCTCAGCGGGCGCATAACTCAAAATAAAGAATACCGCATTTCAGGCATTCAAGTTTTCTCACAAAAGGCCCTCCAGCACATGCGCCTTCATCCTGCGTCCCTGCACATCCACACCCAAAACGCACTGCTTGATGGCGGGCAGCAGCAGTTCTCTCCCGTCCGTCGTACGGATTGTGTACACATCATTGGCCCCGGTAGTTATTACATCCTCCAGAACACCGATGAGTTGATCGGATTCGTCATATACCTCCACACCGATCAGGTCTGCTATAAAGTACTCATCCCTGTCCAGCTTCACCGCATTGCTCCTGGTCACATACAGCCCCGCCTGGCGGTATTTTGCCACATCATCCAAAGTGTCGATTCCCTTAAATTTCAGAATTACCATCTGCTTAAAAAACTTTACCCCTTCTATCTCTAGGATAATTTTCTCTCTGCCCGTGTCCAGAATGACTTCCTTCAGCTTTTTAAAACGATTTACATCGTCGGTGGTAGGAAAAATCTTTACTTCTCCCCTCACTCCGTGGGTAGTGGTGATTACGCCCACCTGCAAAACCTCTTCCATGCACATTCCTTTCTTATTTATAGTACCGCATATTCCCTACAAGCACACAGACCGGGTGATCGATATCTGGACGCTCTGGCGGCCAGATATCGATCAGCGCGCTTTCCGGGAACATGCTGTTTTATAGTACCGCATATTCCCTACAAGCACACTGTCCAAGTGATCCCTATAAAAAATATGCTGTTTCATGGCCGTATACAAACATGGCGAAACATACAAAAATGCATGCTCCGCCAGTTTATCGCTGCCTGTCGGCAGCTAATGTACCCATAAGCCGGTTCCCTATACAATCTCCACATCCACAATCTTGTTTTCCTTGGAAGATGCCGCCTTTACAACGGACCGTATCGCCTTGGCAATCCTGCCCTGTTTCCCGATCCCCTTGCCCATATCGGCTGCCGCCACGTGAAGTTCCACCACGCTATTTCTGCCCTCTGTCTTCGCCCCCCCCC
>CAMWTF010000319.1 GCA_947177105.1 uncultured Lachnospiraceae bacterium
CCTCTTGACATCCTGGCTTATCAGTATGATATTGTATGTAACGGTGTGGAACTTTCCTCCGGGGCCGTGCGCAACCATGATATGCAGATCATGGTCAAGGCTTTCGCCATTGCCGGCTATGACGAGGAGACGCTGAAGAACAAATTCGGCGCTCTGTATCAGGCGTTCCAATTCGGCGCGCCGCCCCACGCGGGCATGGCTCCCGGCGTGGATCGTATGTTGATGTTGCTCCGAGGCGAGGAGAACATCCGGGAGGTCATTGCGTTTCCCATGAGCGGCACGGCTCAGGACCTGATGTGCGGTGCGCCGAATGACGTGACGGAGCAGCAGCTGAGGGAAGTCCATATCAAAGTCAGGGATTGATCGGCGCAATAACATGAGTGCAACCCAAGCCCGGCTTCGGCCGTGCAGGAAAGAGGTAAATATGGCAAATCAAATAACAGAGGAAACCATCGATTATGTCAGTATCCTGGCGAAGCTTGAACTGTCCGATGAGGAGAAGGAGCAGGCCAGAAAGGACATGGGAAATATGCTGGATTATATTGACCGGCTTGGAGAACTGGACACCGCAGGCGTGGAGCCCATGTCTCATGTGTTCCCCGTGCAGAACGTGTTCCGGGAGGACGTGGTGACGAACGGGGACGGGAGCCGGGAAACTTTGCAGAATGCTCCCGAGAAGAAAGACGACATGTTTGTGGTTCCAAGAACATTTGACTAGACAGCATATCCCCGGAATGTACACTGAATAAAATCAGGCCGCCCAAGCGGGATGATTTTATTCATGAGGAATGTGTGCATGCAGGGGATATGCGGAACTCTAAATAGAAAGAGGAAACAGAGATGGAATTGCTATCACTTTCGGCTGTGGAGCTATCCGCAGCCATCAGGGAGGGAAAAGCCTCCGCGCCGGAGGCCATGGAGGCAGTGCTGGCGCAAATAGACAGGACGGAAGAGATTTACCACTGCTATGTGACCATTGACAGGGACGGGGCAATGGAGCGTTCGGAGCAGGCGCAGCGCAGGATAGAGGCCGGGGAGCTGACCGGACCGCTGGCCGGTGTTCCCATGGCGGTGAAAGACAATCTGTGTACGGAGGGGCTGCTGACCACCTGCTCCTCCAAAATATTGGAAAATTATGTACCGGCATTTACCGCCCAGGCAGTGCGGAACTTGGAGAACGCAGGGGCAGTGCTGATCGGTAAGACCAATATGGATGAATTTGCTATGGGATCCACCACGGAGACATCCTACTATGGTCCCACCCGCAATCCCCACAACCCGGGACATGTGCCGGGGGGGTCTTCCGGTGGCAGCGCGGCGGCGGTGGCGTCGGGAGAATGCTTTTTTGCCCTGGGATCCGACACCGGCGGTTCCATCCGCCAGCCTGCGGGCTACTGCGGCGTGGTGGGTATGAAGCCCACCTATGGCACCGTGTCCCGGTACGGTCTTGTGGCCTATGGATCTTCCCTGGATCAGATTGGCCCGCTGACCGGAAATGTGTCGGATTGCGCAGCCGTGCTGGAGGCCATTTCCTCCCATGACCCCAAGGATTCCACTTCGATAAAGAGGCAGGATGTGGATTTTACAAGTGCGCTGACGGCGGATGTGACGGGAATGCGAATAGGGATCCCCAGGGATTATTTTGGGGAAGGACTGGATCAGGAGGTAAAAGCGGCGGTGCTGCAGGCAGCGGAGGCGCTGAGAGAGAGAGGGGCTGTCGTGGAGGAGTTTGATCTGGGCCTGGTAGAGTATGCCATTCCTGCCTACTACACCATTGCCGCGGCGGAAGCCAGCTCCAATCTGGAGCGTTTCGACGGCATAAAGTACGGATATCGCGCGCCGGGGGAAATGGGACTGCACGGCATGTACAAAAAGACCCGCTCCCAGGGTTTTGGACCGGAAGTAAAGCGCCGGATTATGTTGGGATCCTTTGTACTGAGCTCCGGTTACTATGATGCCTATTATCTGAAGGCTCTGAAAGTGAAGGCCATGATAAAGAAAGCCTTTGACCAGGCTTTTGCCGGGTATGATCTGATTCTGGGCCCTGTGGCTCCCACCACTGCTCCCAGACTGGGGGAAAGCCTGGCGGATCCCATCAAGATGTATCTGGGCGATATCTACACCATATCCGTAAACTTGGCTGGCCTGCCGGGGATCTGTATGCCCTGCGGCAGAGACAGGGATGGACTGCCCATAGGGCTGCAGCTGATCGGAGATTGCTTTCAGGAGAAGAAACTTCTCCGGGCGGCCTACACCTACGAGCAGGCTAAGTATGCGAAATGCAAGGACTAAAGGCTTTCAAAACAGCATGTGCCCGGACAACGCACTGATGGATATCCGGACGCCTCAAGCGGTCGGATATTCATCACGGACATGTGTGTTGGAAGGGAACATGCAAAACTCTAATAGTGAGGAGGATTAAGAAATGGCAAGGGAATATGAAACCGTCATCGGTCTGGAAGTGCATGTGGAGCTGGCCACCCGGACCAAGATTTTCTGCGGCTGCTCCACAGCCTTCGGAGGCAGGCCCAATGCCCATACCTGCCCGGTATGCACCGGTATGCCCGGCTCACTGCCTGTGCTCAACAGGCAGGTGCTGGAGTATGCTGTATCGGTGGGGCTGGCCATGGACTGCAATATAACCAGAACCTGTAAATTTGACCGCAAGAATTATTTCTATCCGGATAACCCGCAGAATTACCAGATATCCCAGCTGTATCTGCCCATCTGCCAAAATGGCCATATAGAGATTGAAAGTCCGGAAGGCAGCAAAAAAATAGGCATTCATGAGATTCATATGGAGGAGGATGCGGGCAAACTGATTCATGATGCATGGGAGGAATGTACACTGGTGGATTATAATCGCGCAGGGGTCCCCCTGATCGAGATTGTAACTGAGCCGGATATGAGCAGCTCCCAGGAGGTCATAGCCTTTTTGGAGAAGCTGCGTTTGATTATCCAGTATCTGGGAGCCAGCGATTGCAAGCTGCAGGAGGGATCCATGCGCGTGGATGTGAATCTGTCCGTGAGGGAAAAGGGGACATCAGTCTATGGCACTCGCACCGAGATGAAGAATTTGAACAGCTTTCATGCCATCTCCAGAGCCATCGAGGGAGAGAGAAACCGGCAGATTGATCTGTTGGAGGCAGGGGAAACCATAGTGCAGGAAACCCGCCGCTGGGATGACGAAAAGGGCTGTTCTTATGCTATGCGTTCCAAGGAGGACGCCCAGGACTACCGCTATTTCCCCGACCCGGATCTGGTGCCCATCCATATTAGCCAGGAGTATTTGGACGAAATCCGCGCAGGGCTTCCGGAGTTTCGCACGGAGAAGATGGCCAGATATAAGGCGGAATATGATATCCCTGACTATGACATTGAGATCATCACCGGCAGCAAGCATATGGCGGATCTTTTTGAGGCCGCCGCGGCGATCTGCGGCCAGCCCAAGAAGGTTTCCAACTGGCTCATGGGGGAGACTCTGCGCCTGCTGCGGGAGCAGGAGATGGATCCTCAGGATATCAGGGTAAGTCAAAAGCATCTGGAGGCTTTTATCGAGCTGTTGGAGAAAAAGGTGATTACCGGCAGTGTGGCCAAGGGATGTTATGAGATCATTTTT
>CAMWTF010000320.1 GCA_947177105.1 uncultured Lachnospiraceae bacterium
GTCCCAGCTGCCGGTAAATCCCCTGGAAAGCCAGCCCCCGGGCCCCTGCAGCTGCGGCTGTGGCAGCTTTGTGCCGGAGGAGGCGGTCTTTGACACCTGGGCCACCTCTTCCGTAACCCCATTGATCAATGCGGCCGCTTGGGAGAACGCAAATATTTATGAAGGTATCCCTGGAGATTTAACCAAGGCTTCGTCCTCCGATGAAGCTCCCCGGTTCCTCCCCATGAGCATGAGATCCCAGGCCCATGAGATCATCCGCACCTGGGCATTTTATACCATTGTAAAGAGCCTGTACCACACGGGACAGATCCCCTGGCGTGACATTATGATCAGCGGCTATGTGCTGGCAAAGCCCGGTGAAAAGATCAGCAAGTCCAAAGGCAACGCTGGCAGTTCCCCCATGGCCCTGATCGAGACTCACTCCGCCGACGCCATCCGCTATTGGGCGGCAGGCAGCAAACTGGGCACGGACACCTTCTTCAGCGAGGAGGAGTTGAAGCTCTCCAAACGTTTCCTCCACAAGCTATACAATGCCGCCAGGTTCGCCATCCTGCAGCTGCAGGATTTCACAAAGCCCATGCAGTATGATGAGTCCCAACTTCTGCCTGTGGACAGATGGATTCTGCAGCAGGTTAATGAGACCACCCGGAAAGCTGCCCATCTGCTGGAAGACTACGAGATCGGTCAGGCCAGGCATGAGATTGACAATCTGTTCTGGCGGGACTTCTGCGATTACTACATCGAGATCGTGAAGGAAAGGCTGTACCAGCCCGAAAAACATGGGGCCTCACAGAGATATTCCGGGCAGATTGCGGTATACTACGGCCTTCTGGGAATACTGAAGCTGTACGCCATCTATACACCCTATATGACAGAGTATATTTATCAGGATTTTTACAGGACCTACGAGGAGGAACTTTCCCTGCACCAGACGCTTTGGACCACCGGGCAGACGCAGGAGGAAATTCTCGCCTTTGGGACGCATCTGGAGAGCGTCATCGCCCAGGTGCGCAAGGAAAAGTCAGAGAAGCAATTGTCCATAAAGGAGCCCATCCCGGAACTGCGTATTTCCTGCCCCATGGATCTAAAGGGATTCTACGAAAAATCCCTGGGAGATATCATGGCCTGTACCGGAGCCGGGAGGATTGTGCTTCAAAATCAGACCTCCTGAATTTGTGGGCATGGAATGTAATTTTTCCGCAAAATTTGCGTTGATAATTGCAATGTTTTGTGTTATAGTATTTTTATGGTGTCAATTTGCCGTTGCTTACATTGTTCATAAACGAATAGCATTAATTGCTGGCAAATAATTCCCACCTTATTGAAAGTAGGTGATTCCATTGGGACTAGCATTATAGGGTACAGTAAAGCAAACTGGTTCATATTAATTAAGAAAAGGAGAAATGAAAATATGAAATTAAAAAAGATTGCGTTAGCTATAACTATGTGTATGGTGATCGGATTGCAGGTTATAATCCCTGTCGGGGCTATGGAGGCGCGGTATGCTGTTTGTCCTCATTGTGGTGGAAATGTTAATGTGTACAATACCACAGAAACGCTCTGTGAAGTGCAGACGTGTGCAGTACATAGTAACTGTCATATTCACACGACCTATGATGTAACCTATCGGGTAAAAAATTGTTCCGGCTGTGATGCCTCCGATAGCAAAGACGAACTGACAAGGACGATGGTTTCCAGTATTCACATTTTCAATGCAAGGTAACAGAATGCATGAATAGATATTTGTATATACCAATTGTTGTATCTATATTGTCACTCACCGCCTGCGGCCTCCGGGAGCGCCCGGGGGCCCTTCCGGCCGAGACAGAGAGCCATCCCGTGGCGGTAGCCGAGATATATGAGTTGGAACTGCCCAGTACCATGGATTATCTGGAATGCCATACCCTCGGCGACGCCGGACTGTATCTTTCCTGCAATCACTACAACACAGAGGAAAAATCTGCGGGATGCCTCGTGCTCCAGACCGATATCCGCAAAGAATATGGCCCGGACATCCGCATATGGGAGGAAAACGCCTCCCCTCTGGCCCTAGTCCCCGGTCGGGACGGGGAATGCTGTCTGTTTGGGGAATTAAGAGGCAGCAGTACTTTCTTTCTGAATGTTTATGACAGAGAGGGAACTTTGCTGCGCCGCAGAGAGTACGCCAAAGAGGAATTTGAGGGCATGGCTAAGCGACTGACCGACGGGCTGATGACAGAGGACGGACAGCTGTACCTATATGCATATGGCAAAAGCAGCACGATCTTTGTCCTCGACCAGGAAGGAACCATAACCGAAACATATACTTCCCCACTGGAGAGCCTGGAAGGGATCGCCGCCGGCAGGGAGAACCGGGTCTACGCCTACTGTATCACAGGGGACGAACCGCTGTTTATGGAACTTGGCGCTTCGGGCACTGTCCTTTCCTGTGCCATCCGTCCCGGCAAGGTGTACGGCGGATATGACGATGGTCTCTACCTGAGTACCAGCGACGGCTTTTGGCAGTATCTGCCGGAGACCGGCGAGACCAATCTGCTGTGGGAATGGGACGGAGACTATATGCAGCTGGACGTGAATGAGCTGGATCAGGTATTCTGTGGCCGGGACGGTCTGTATCTGCTCTTCTATGATCAGACGGAGCGTCCCAGCAAAATCAAAGAGTCTCTGACCATAGCCAAAGTTACGTTCCAGGACAGCCGGGACTATCCCGGAAAACAGTTAATCACTCTGGGAACCGTGTACGATTACAACGAAAATACCCATGTGGAGGAACTGGTCCGGCTGTACAACCGCCAAAGCCGGGACTTCCGGGTGGAACTGGTCACTTACGACGATTCAGCCAACCACACTGTCGGGGAACTGGAGCTGGAGCTGATGCGGGGGGACGGCCCCGATCTGATGGAACTGATGTGGATGGATGCCAGCGCCCTGGCAACACAGGGCGTATTTGAAAATCTGGATAAGTACTACCGGGACAGCAATAAGGCAGAGGAGGAAGATCTGCTGGACTGCGTCAGGGCATCCAGCAGAGTTATGGGACAGAATATTCTGGTAATACCCTCCTTTCATATAAACAGCATGATCAGCAAGCAGGATATTGCTCCCCAGGACTGGACACCCTGGAGCTTTCTGGAATTAGCCGCAAGAGAACAGCTGTTTGAATTTCCAAGCAGAAACGCCGCATTGACATATTGTATGGGAATCCGTTACGGGGAACATTTTATCGATTATGATAAAAAGGAATGCTATTTTGACAGTGAGGAATTCATTTCCATACTGGAGCAGTGTGCGCAGCTGGATTCCGTGGAAATGCCTCTGGCATACAGGGCGACTCCTTTTAATGAAGGCGCCTTTTTGATGGAAACCCGGTTTATCAGCAGCACTGCGGATTATCTCAGTACAGAGTGGTATATGGGAAAAGTATACTGGGTGGGCCGTCCCGGATGGGAGGGCATGGAAAACGATATGTACCCGGATGAAGCTTTTGCCATAAACAGCGCCTCCCCCAACAAGGATGGGGCATGGGACTTTCTGGAATTCCTGCTCTCCAGAGAATTACAGGACCGGATCGACTGGGGA
>CAMWTF010000321.1 GCA_947177105.1 uncultured Lachnospiraceae bacterium
CCACCCCCCCACCCCCCCCCCCCCCCCCCCCCCCCCCCCCACTTTTTTTTTTAAAGCAGAATACGGCATACGAGAGCATGCCTAGTCTCGTGGGCTCGGATATGTGTATAATAGACAGCTTCTGGACGCTGCCGACCTGATCTACCGCCTGGACTGGGCCTGTGTGGATGCGCGTGTAATGGGGATGCCGGCCCCCTCCAAAGTGGACTCCGGTGTAGTAATGGAGCGTCACCACGCCTTGTTCTGGCTCGCAGGCATAGATGCAGGCTGTCCTTGGGATGATGTGGACCTGTCCACCTGATTTTCGAAGGGTGATATTTCTTTTTGCAATAGTAGCGGCAGCACACAGAGGACAGTTTTGCGTGTTCTGTTCAAATGGGTGTCAGCGGCAAGCTTCAGGCGGATAATTGTTTCTGGCAGGACATTCCAATTGTGCGAGAGGAGTCCGAACAGGAATAATTATCTGTCTGGAGTGTGCCATTGCTTCAAATTTGAATAGCAAAAGTTTTTCGAGAAAAACAAATTAAGTCTTGACGGATGCCCCGGAGTATGCTATGTTAATTAGGCGAGATGGATATTAGGTCTTTTTTTTATGCCTAAATTATAAAACGTTAGACGGCTGCCCCCGCAGCGGAATGGAGGAAACAATGCGTACAAGAATCACTTTAGCATGCACAGAGTGCAAACAGCGTAACTACAATACCACCAAGGATAAGAAGACTCATCCCGACCGTATGGAGACCAAGAAGTATTGCAGATTCTGCAGAACCCATACCATGCACAAGGAGACCAAGTAATCAGCCGCTTAATTTCGAAGGAAGCAGTCAATGCGCCGTGCGGCGGCACATATAAAAGCAATATTGCAGGACGGCCTGCGATACGCAGAAAAGAGGTAAGCATGGGAGATTCCGCAGAAAAGACCGCAAAGCCCAAATTTATTGACGGGCTCAA
This sequence comes from uncultured Lachnospiraceae bacterium, assembly GCA_947177105.1. Taxonomy (GTDB): domain Bacteria; phylum Bacillota; class Clostridia; order Lachnospirales; family Lachnospiraceae; genus Acetatifactor. The sequence continues at coordinate 952 of CAMWTF010000321.1, forward strand.
GGCCGAATTCAAGAAGATTTCCTGGCCTGACAGACAATCCACCTTTAAACAGTCTGTAGCAGTAGTGGCGATATCTGTAGTTCTGGGATTTATTATTGCCGTGTTGGATTATATAATCCTGTATGGTGTGGATGTCCTGACAAGAATTTAGAGCGAGGGTGATTGTATGGCAGAGGCAAAATGGTATGTAGTTCATACTTATTCCGGATATGAGAATAAGGTCAAAGCCAATATTGAGAAGACCATCGAGAACAACCCTTCCCTGGCGGAGCAGATCCTGGAGGTCAGGGTGCCCCTGGAGGAAGTCGTTGAGATGAAGAACGGCGTAAAAAAGACGGTTCAGCGTAAGATGTTTCCGGGCTATGTGCTTCTGAATATGGATATGAATGACGACACTTGGTATGTAGTGCGCAACACCCGCGGCGTTACCGGGTTCGTGGGGCCGGGAAGCAAGCCTGTTCCGCTGACGGAGGCGGAGATGAAGCCTCTGGGGATCAAGACAGACAATATATCTGTGGATTTTGCGGAGGGAGACAGCATATCCGTCGTGGCCGGTGTCTGGAAGGATACCGTGGGCATTGTCCAGAAGATGGACTTTGGAAAGCAGACGGCTACCATCAACGTGGAACTGTTCGGCAGGGAGACCCCTGTGGAGATCAGTTTCGCGGAAATCAGGAAACTTTCTTAAATTTGAGGTATTTTATCAAGGTATTTTCCGGAAGGGGCGCTGCCCTGTCCGGTGAATATAACCGCGGATCCTTCGGGATCGAGCGGCGCAGTGGGAGCAAGACTCGGATACATGCTATCCGAAGCGCTTGCGCCGGATTACCACATTATAGGAGGTGCCACTATGGCAAAAAAAGTAGAAGGATATATCAAGTTACAGATTCCTGCCGGCAAGGCTACACCGGCTCCGCCTGTTGGTCCCGCGCTGGGTCAGCACGGTGTGAACATCGTTGAATTTACCAAGCAGTTCAACGCCAGGACAGCAGATAAGGGTGACCTGATCATCCCTGTTGTCATCACTGTATATGCGGACAGAAGCTTTAGTTTCGTTACCAAGACTCCGCCTGCAGCAGTACTGCTCAAGAAGGCATGCAACCTGAAGACTGCATCCGCAGTCCCCAACAAGACCAAGGTTGCTACCATTTCCAAGGACAAGGTTCGTGAGATCGCGGAGATGAAGATGCCGGATCTGAATGCGGCAAGCATCGAGGCAGCCATGAGCATGATCGCCGGTACTGCAAGAAGCATGGGTATTGTTGTTGAAGACTAAACACTATTGATTGGGAGACAGTTCCGCAGGAATTGTCGCTGGAACCTAGGAGGTATGATAATGAAACATGGTAAGAAATATGTAGAAGCTGCGAAGCTGGTTGACAGGGCAACTTTCTATGAGCCGGATGAGGCCATTGCTCTGGCAAAGAAGACCGCAGTTGCAAAGTTTGACGAGACGATTGAGGTACACATCAGAACTGGCTGTGACGGCCGTCATGCGGACCAGCAGATCCGTGGCGCAGTGGTGCTGCCCAACGGAACCGGTAAGACCGTGCGAGTGCTGGTATTCGCCAAGGGAGACAAGGTAAACGAGGCCGAGGCTGCGGGCGCCGACTATGTTGGCGGCGAGGAGTTGATCCCCAAGATCCAGAACGAAGGCTGGCTGGATTTCGATGTGGTGGTTGCTACCCCTGATATGATGGGCGTGGTTGGCCGTCTGGGTAAAGTTCTGGGCCCCAAGGGCCTGATGCCCAACCCTAAGGCCGGTACGGTAACCATGGATGTTACCAAGGCCATCAACGATATCAAGGCCGGTAAGATCGAGTACAGACTGGATAAGAACAACATTGTGCATGTTCCCGTGGGCAAGGCTTCCTTTACAGACGAGGCCCTGCAGGAGAACTTTAAGGCGCTGATGGATGCTATTGTAAAGGCCAGACCCAGCGCACTGAAGGGTCAGTATCTGAGAAGCATCACATTGACTTCCACCATGGGCCCTGGCGTAAAGGTCAGCGTTGCCAAGTTCTAACGGTTTGTTGCCAAGCGTATAAGGAACCTTCCCTTTTGGGAGGGTTCTTTTTCACACTGCTGTTTTTGGGAGGACAGGGAGGAACTCTGTGAACAGGATATGGAAAGGCTATCAACAACATAAGGATGTGGCGCTGTCCCTTTTGGGGCTGCTGGCGGTGAGCCTTATCACGCTGCCCTATCTGGCGCTGGGAGAGGGCAGCTATGTTCAGGTGCATGACCAGCTGGACGGCGAGGTGCTGAACTACATGTATCAGGCCAAATATCTGGGGCAGGGAAATGTGATTCCCCAGTTTATGAACGGCATGGACAAGGCATCCATGCTGCCTCCGGCGCCGCTGGGCGTATTGCTCTACAGACTGCTTTCTCCTTTCGCCGCCTATGGAGTAATGCACTGGCTCTGCCTGGCCGTGGGCTTTCTGGGTATGTACAGTCTGTGCAGGAGGCTGGGCATCAGGGCGCAGGCCAGTTGGGCCACTGCCTGCCTGTTTTGTTATATCCCGTTCTATCCCACCTACGGCCTGGCGGCGCTGGGGCAGCCCATGCTGGTGTTGTGCGGCCTGCGCCTGGGGGAGGGGGCGCCGTCCCGGGG
>CAMWTF010000322.1 GCA_947177105.1 uncultured Lachnospiraceae bacterium
CACGGTCAACGATGGGATGAATGCTGTACTCCTTGGAATGGGAGAACTCCTTGGTATCTCTGGAGTAAATACATGCCGACCAGCCGTTGTCGGAGGCGGAATGGCTTACCCGCAGGGAGGAGATGCAGTACTCAAAATTGTAATCCGCCACCATCTGCTCAAAGATGGACTTGTAGCCTGCCAGCTCCAGATCGCCGCTGGTCACATCGGTCTTGCCGGGCTTGTAACCCAGTACCAGCTCCGCATCCTCCTCGTTGCCGATGCAGACATCCACATACTTCATCAGGTTCTTCATAACCTTCTGAGCCTTCTCGGAGGACCACAGCTTCTTGCGGAAATTCAGATCCACGGACACCTTCACGCCGTGCTTCTTGGCGGCAATCAATGCTTTCTCCGTAAGCTCTGCGGCGCTGTCGGACACAGCGGGAGTAATACCGGTAAAATGGAACCAATCCGCGCCCTCAAAGATGGCGTCAAAGTCAAAATCAGCCTCTGTGGCCGTGGAAATGGAGGAATGAGCCCTGTCGTATACCACCTTGGAAGGTCTCATGGAAGAACCGCTCTCCAGATAGTAGATGCCCAGTCTCTCGCCGCACTTAGCAATGTGCTTCGTGGACACATTGTACTTTCTCAGCGCTGCCACTGCGCACTCGCCGATCTCATTGTCAGGCACCGCGGTCACGAACTCTGCGTCATGACCATAGTTGGCCAGGGATACCGCCACATTGGCCTCGCCGCCGCCATAGCATACGTCAAACTCGTCTGCCTGAATAAACTTCTCATTGTTGGGGGTGGATAATCTCAGCATGATCTCACCCATCGTAATTACTTTTGCCATTGGAAATCTTCCTTTCTTATTTTATACTGCTTAACAGTTAAAATTTCCGAGTAACCTGACTACATAACGCCAGCCATATACGTTTAACCAATGCAGTACGGTAAATTCTGGCGTTATGTAGTATAAGTTCCGCTGCCGTTCTGCCGCAGCCCTTTACTTCTGCACCAGATGCAGCGCAAAACCGCCAAACTCTTCCTTCAGGTAGATGGCCTTCAGGTTGCCCTTGGCATCTCTCTTGGCAGTATCCTCCGCAATCTCCACGCCCAGCACACTGGTCAGGTAGTTCACAGCCCTGTCGATATAGTTGGTTCTGATGGCGATATGTCCGTGCTCTCCCAGGTAAGGAGTCTTGTATACTTCCACCTCCGTGCCTGCAAATACGGAGCTGTTGCCCACCTTCACCGGCATACCGAAAATAAAGGAGAAGCGCTTGGCAATCTTCTCTGCCTCCTCGGCGCTGTTTGAATTGATGCCGATATGTGCCAGCTCAAAGCCCAGCATAGTCTGCACGGCCTCTCTGGTCAGCTGCTCGATCTTGTCCCATTCCCCAGCATTGATCAGGTCCCCGGGCACCATCCAGGAGCCGCCGCAGGCAATGATCTTGTTGAAATCCAGATAGGAAGTCAGGTTCTTTGCATTGATGCCGCCGGTAGGCATGAACTTCATGTTCACATAGGGAGCTGCCATGGCCTTGATCTTAGCCAGGCCGCCGGACTGCTCCGCGGGGAAGAACTTCACCACATCCAGACCCAGTTCTATGGCCTGCTCAATATCGGAGGGGCTGGAGGTGCCGGGAGTGATGGGCACATTCTTGTCCAGGCAATACTGTACGGTCTTGGGATTAAGGCCGGGGCTTACGATGAACTGCGCGCCAGCCTCCACGGCAGCGTCCACCTGGGCCGCGTTCAGCACTGTGCCTGCGCCCACGCACATGTCCGGGAAATTCTCTGTCATGGCCTTGATGGCGGCGGCGGCGGCATCCGTGCGGAACGTCACCTCGGCACAGGGCAGGCCGCCGGCGCACAGAGCCTTGGCCAGGGGCACCGCATCCTCTGCACGGTCAATCTTTACTACGGGTACAATGCCGATCTTACTCAGCTTCTCTAAAACTGCGTTCATAATTACCTCTTTCCGGCAGACCGCAGGCTCGCCCGCGATGCTGCGCTAATCAGTATTAAAAAGTTTACATAGCCTATGCAAGAATCTCCTTCACACAGGCTGCCAGCTTATCGCATTTGCAATTGGCAAAGAAATACTCCTGGAACTTCTCGCCCGAAAGCGCTCCTTTAACCAATTCCCTGTCCAGCTTCTCAAGGATCGTCACCAGATCCACATGCGTAATTTCCTTCACGCCGTCCAGAATCTTCTTGTTGCGTTGCTCCGGTTCCACCCTCTCCTTGGGATAACCACCGCCGCCGGGGGCACAGAACAGTTTTTCAAAAATGTACTCCAGGTTCAGTTCGCCGCCCCAGCCAAAATTCTCCGCAAAGGGCAGGGCCACACAGTTGCCGTCATTTACCTGGGAAAACAGATAGGCGTCCAGAGGGCTCTCGATATGTCCGCACAGCACCTTGGGGAAGGAATTGCAGGCCAGCATGGCGCCCTCGCCGGTGCCGCAGCCGGTGATCACATAATCCGCAGCGCCGCTGTTTAAAAGCACTGCCGCCAGAATACCGTTCTGCACATAGGTCAGGGAATGGGGATCCTCCGCACCGTACATACCGTAATTATACACCTCATGTCCCATGGGCTCCACCACTTTTTTAAGGGTGCTGCAGATCATTTCGTTCTTGGCCGCCTGGCTGTTCTCATTGATCAATGCTATCTTCATTATAAAAATCTCCTTACATTAATGTGCCGTTTACTCCCGGCCAGCATATAATCCCCAGATCGATATCCGGCCGCTGCAGCTTCCGAATATCGATCTGCGTATTGTTCGGAAATGTACTTATTCAGGCTGCTTGCCGATGTAGGCCAGGATGCCGCCGTCCACATAGAGGATATGGCCGTTCACCGCATTGGAAGCCTCGGATGCCAGGAACACGGCGGGGCCGGTCAGTTCCTCGGCCTTCAGCCATCTGTTGGCAGGAGTCTTGGCGCAGATGAACTGGTCGAAGGGATGTCTGCTGCCGTCCGGCTGTACCTCGCGCAGAGGCGCTGTCTGAGGGGTCTCGATGTAACCGGGCCCAAGGCCGTTACACTGGATGTTATACTGGCCGTACTCGGAACAGATATTCTTGGTCAGCATCTTCAGACCGCCTTTGGCGGCAGCATAAGCGGACACAGTCTCGCGGCCCAGTTCAGACATCATGGAGCAGATGTTGATGATCTTGCCGTGGCCCTTCTTGATCATGGAAGGAATAACGGCCTTGGACACGATGAAGGGTGCGTTCAGGTCCACATCGATCACCTGGCGGAACTGCTCGGCGGTCATCTCGGTCATGGGGATACGCTTAATGATACCGGCATTGTTCACCAGAATGTCGATGACGCCTACCTCTGCCTCGATCTGTGCCACCATGGCATTCACGGCCTCCTCGTTGGTCACGTCGCACACATAGCCGTGAGCCGTGATGCCTTTCTCGGCATAGGCTGCCAGCCCCTTGTCCACCAGCTCCTGCTTGATGTCATTGAAGCAGATGGTTGCGCCGGCCTCCGCATAGGCGGACGCGATGGCAAACCCAATGCCGTAGGATGCTCCTGTTACCAG
>CAMWTF010000323.1 GCA_947177105.1 uncultured Lachnospiraceae bacterium
TCCGAATATCCTCCACATAGTGGGAAGTCAGCAGGATCGTGGTATGTTTCTCCCGATTGATCTCCTGTAAAAAGTTCCTGATCTGTCGGGAGGCAATGGCATCCAGCCCGATGGTCGGCTCATCCAGAAAAAGCACCCTTGGACCGTGGAGCAATGCCACCATCAGTTCCATCTTCATGCGCTCCCCCAGAGACAGAGTGCGGACCTGCACATCCATCAGTTCCTCCACCTGGAATAATTCTACAAAATAACGCTTGTTCTCCTGAAATTCCCCTTCCGGAATCTCATAGATTGCCTGGAACAGACGCAGAATGTCGTTCACCGTCAGTTCAAAGAACAACTGGCTTTTCTGGCCCATGACCACCGCATACTGCTTCTTAAAGGCATCCTTTCGCTGATTTGGCACATAGCCCAGCACTGAGAGTTCCCCCGATGTGGGAGCAATGATCCCTGTCAGCATCTTGATCAGTGTGGTCTTGCCAGCCCCGTTCGGCCCGATCAATCCCATAAATTCCCCCTCCCGGACTTGCAGATCCATATGGCTCACCGCCGTCTTTTCCTCATATTCCCTCTTGAAAAGCCCTGTGATGCTGCCCCTGATCCCCTCTTTCTTCTTATAACGCCTGTAGGTTTTTGATAAACCCGCCGCCTCAATGATAATTTCCTTTTCTTGATTATGATTCATTTTTTCCTCCCTTACTGATCAAAATTCCGCATGCTCCCTCTGCCCTCTTCCATGGACAAACAAAAAGACCATGAAGCTCCTGCCCTACAGGTTTGCTTCATGGTCCTGATCCTGTTCAGAGACTCCAAAATCCCGGCCGTATCTCCGGCACAAAAAGAGCATGACCAAACAGCCATGCTCCTGAATCTCTCAATCTATCAAGTTCGGAAATATTTGTCAGCACATTGTAAGGCAGAAAAGAGGGCAGACTCCTAGTGTGTCAGTGCCCGCAAACAAGCGGCCACACATACCCTCTGCAATATTTACTTGCAGTTTTCCTCCATTACAAACACAGTCAACAAACAAATTTCCTCCTATATTTTATTCTGCAGTCGTCTCCCAGTGGGGCAACTTTTTATATCTTTGCCATTATACACCTTACAACCCACAAGTGCAAGCTTTTTTTCATTTACTCTCGGCATGGCAATGCATTTTTAACGACTTGCGGTACATTCTCCATATCACGTACCCGAACGCACCGGAAATCAGCAGCAGCAACGCTTCCACTGCCAGCATGGGCAGAAATCTTGCTATAATCAGTGTGAAAGCATCCAGCAGTAAGTGTGCCAGGATCGCCAGCAAATAATAGAGCAGATTTTTTCTGCTCACTGCAAGATAGACCAGGTAGGATGCGGAGATATGGAAGATAATCGCCGTTATCCTCTCCACGCCGGCCATACAGAATTGCCAGGACGGTGCAGCGCTCACAGCCATCAGTTGTGTCATAGCCAACTGGTAGGTGGTGTCGTCTACGCCGCTTATAGACAACAGCGTGGAAATCTGCCCACTGTTGATCATCACTGCGATAACCAGGTTGGAGATACAGGCCATCCCCACCAGCAGAATCGCCTCGATGCCGCCATGACCCACGCCATACATAATGGCATTCTGTTTATTCAGATGCTTTCTCATACACAGCTTCATGGCCAGATAACGGCCCGTTTCCTCAAAGACTCCCGCTGCCAGTCCGCCATACAGGGCATAGAGCCAGATATTGCCCGTCAGCGCCGTACCGGCTGCTTTAAGCACTATGGTGTGCAAAATCTGCTCCAGAATCATAGCAAACAAAACAAATGTAGCCGCTCCTATGAAAAAGCTGGAGATCCGCGCCTTTGTTTTTCGACATACAACAATGCACAGAGCTATGGGGGCCCCCACGGATATGACCAGCGAAACCATCATGCATACAATGCTGGCTGTTGGAACATTTGGTATTGCTATATTCTCTAACATGTTTTTTCCTTTCTGTCCCATTCCTTTTACACGGTTTTGCCAAACTACAATGACTTATATTTTACTGCCGTGCCATAAGCAATCACCTCCGCCGCCCCGGCCATGACCTGGGAGGAGCCATACATAATGCCGATCACGGCATCCGCCCCCAGTTCCTTGGCCTCGTCCACCATGCGTTTCATGGCAATCTGTCTGGCCTCGTTCAGCATCTCGGTGTAACCCACGATCTCTCCGCCCACCAGCGTTTTCATGCCCGCCATAAAATCCCTGCCGATATTTTTGGTCTGTACCACCGTGCCCTTTACCAGGCCCAGCGCCTCAATCTCCTGTCCCGGAATATAATCAATACTTAGAAGCTTCATCCTCTTCTCCTCCTTTAATCTCCCTGATTCTGCCCACCAGGGCCGCTATCAGGCCGGCACAAGTCACTGCGGTGACTCCCAGAAAGAGCAGCAGCGCCCACAAAGGTATGTGAGTCGACCGCCCGGCCCACAAAATAACGCCCACCGGTGCCAGCGTCAGAAACAGCATCACTCCGGCGCCCATTATGGCCCCACGCTGTTTTTTCCTATGGATATCCTTGTGAGTCTCATCCATAAACATCACTCCTTCCTGCTCCAGCCTATCCATCTGTTCCAGACAGCCGTCCACATCCAGAGTCTCCAGGCAGGGTCTGCCCTCCAGCAGCTGCCTGCAGTACAGCTGCATCCTGTGGATACTTTCCTTCTGATGCTCCAACTGCACCTGTTGGCGCTCCAGAACATCCTCCAGAGTGAACTTTCCGTGAAAAAGCTGTTTGATGTCTTCAATAGGAACAGATAGCCTGCGCAGCAGCCGGATCTGTTTAAGGCGCTTCACATCCTCCATACCATATTCCCGATATCCGTTTTCCGATCGGCCTACACTGAGCAATCCCTGCTCCTCATAAAAACGAATATTCTTGCGGGTGATATCCACCAACTCCTCCACCTGTTTGATCTTCATTGCGGATTCCTTCCCTTGCCAAAGGTCCTTTCCATCTGCCCGGCAGCTTATTTATACACCTTCCACCAGGTGGAAGGTCAAGTGTTTTTTTGCATCTCCCTGCAAAATTCCTGTGCCAGGGCTGTATCAAACTCTATCTCCGCATCCCCGCGGTATGTCTCCAGAGCATCCCGTATCAGGACATGATATTTCTCCGGCAGATTGGCCAGCCCCCATTCTCCCCCCTGCCGCTTGGAGAGAACCAGCTTCTCCTTCACATAGGCAATCACCCGGCACAGGTTTAAAATCACATACACGGGATTGTCCGACACATCTTCCACGGCGCTCTCCACATCCTGCCGGATACTGTCCAAATACGCCTCCTGCGGCACTTCCTCGAAAACCTCCTCCGGGTTGGGCCCCGTCAGCGCCATCCCATATTTTCGGACAATCATAAAGTGCGCCGCCAGATCCGGATCCGTGCCATTCATATGCCGGACATAATCCTCCGAATCGCCCTGCCACCATGCCAAATGTGCCGGTGAAAAATGCAGTTCAAAGGGCGTGGGATATACAAAGTGTCTGCAAACCTCTTCCTTCACTACGCTGAGTTCCAGC
>CAMWTF010000324.1 GCA_947177105.1 uncultured Lachnospiraceae bacterium
ACTCTCACACTTTTATTAATCATTATGCTTCCTTCGTGAGCTTCACGTAAGTTGTCGTGGCAAGGGTGACTGTATATCATATGGGAAGGCCGCTGGAATAGCCGAGGGAAAGGCCGCTGGAATCGTTGAGGGAGAGCGACAAGTCATATATACGTTTCTGGAGCGTTTAGGGGAAATTCCTGAGGATATTTGCAGGCGTATTGAGGAGGAGCAGGACGACAAAATTCTAAAGAGATGGTATGTAGCCGCCCCAGGGGTAAAAAGTTTTGAAGAGTTTCGAGTGTATATAAATGAAATATGAATTAAGAAACCTTCCTTACATTGACTTTTTCTGGTAGGTATAGTATCATGTACTATATTGATTTAAAGCATTACAGAAAAAAAGTACAGAGAGGAAAGATACAATGCCGGTTACGGATTTATTGGAGAGAAATCACAAGCTATACGGGGAAGAAGTGGCTCTGGTAGAGTTGAATCCCACCATGAAGGACACCAGGCGCACCACTTGGAAGGAGTATGATCTGGTGCAGCAGACCTCCTCTGAGCCTTACAGGCGTGAAATCACCTGGAGCGTGTTTGACGAGAAGGCTAACCGAGTGGCTAACATGCTCATCGAGAGAGGCATACAGAAGGGGGATCGGGTGGCGATCCTGATGTTCAACTGTCTGGAGTGGCTGCCCATCTACTTTGGGATACTGAAGACGGGGGCTATCGCCGTGCCCTTCAACTTTCGCTTTGACGCCAAGGAGATCCAGTACTGCGCGGATCTGGCCCAGGTACATATCCTGTTTTTCGGGCCGGAGTTTATCGGCCGTATCGAGTCCATAGAAGGGCAGCTCTCCAAGGGCAGGTTGTTGATCTATGTGGGGGACGGCTGCCCTACCTTTGCGGAGAGCTATCGGGAACTGGTGGCGGATTGCTCCAGCCAGCCGCCTCTGATCCGTCTGGAGGAGGACGATGATGCCGCCATCTATTTTTCCTCGGGCACTACCGGTTTTCCCAAGGCCATTCTGCATAATCATGAAAGTCTGATGCAGGCGGCTCAGATGGAACAGAAGCATCATCTGACGGATCGCAAGGATGTATTCTTATGTATTCCGCCCCTGTATCACACGGGTGCCAAGTTCCACTGGATGGGCAGTCTGTGCGCAGGCAGCAGGGCGGTACTTTTGAAAGGCGCTACTCCGGAGATCATTTTGGATGCGGTGTCCAAGGAGCATTGCACCATCGTATGGCTCCTGGTGCCCTGGGCCCAGGACATTCTGGACAGTTTGGACAGAGGGGATCTAAAGTTGGAGAACTATGCGTTGGATCAGTGGAGGTTAATGCATATCGGCGCACAGCCGGTGCCGCCATCCCTGATCAAGCACTGGAAAGAATATTTTCCTCATCATCTGTATGATACCAACTATGGACTGTCTGAGTCCACCGGGCCGGGCTGTGTGCATCTGGGCATTGAGAACATCCACAAGGTGGGTGCCATCGGCATTCCCGGCTACCGCTGGAAGTGCAAGATTGTGGATGAGGGCGGACTGCCTGTGGCCCAGGGGGATGTGGGAGAGCTGTGTGTCAAGGGGCCCGGCGTCATGACCTGCTACTACAATGATCCTGAAGCTACGTCCTCCACTTTGAAAGACGGTTGGCTCTGCACGGGGGATATGGCCATGCAGGACGAGGACGGTTTTATCTTTCTGGTGGACCGGAAAAAGGATGTGATTGTCAGTGGCGGTGAGAATATCTACCCTGTGCAGATAGAGAATTTCCTGAGTGCCCATGAGAAAGTAAAGGATGTGGCGGTTATCGGCCTGCCGGACAAGCGTCTGGGAGAGATCACCGGCGCCATTATCGCCGTCAAGGAGGGCATGAATTGCACGGAGGAGGAGATAGAGCGGTTCTGTGAGGAACTGCCTCGGTACAAGAGACCTAAGAAGATTATCTTTGCGGAAGTGCCCCGGAATGCCACGGGCAAGATCGAGAAGCCGGCTCTGCGTAAAAAGTACGGCGCGGACCAGCTGGTAGCCCAGCAGAACCGGGGATAGATTAGAAAAGCCGCCAAACAGGAAAAATATACCTGTTCGGCGGCTTCTCTATTAATTGTCAATATGTTCAGTGAATGGACGGATGCCTATTTTCCCAGGGCTGTGGACTGCTTCACCACGGTCTCCTTATTATAGCAGGCGAAGGTTTCGTCCACCAGCTTTTTATCAGGCTTTGGTGTGATTAGACTTACCACCGGCACGATGACCAGTCCTGCCAGCATGGCGATGGCGCCGCAGTTGATGGGATTTTGCATGATGGTGGGCAAAAGCTGCTTCGCTGCCATTTCCACCAGCATCAGGCCGGAGCCGAAAATAAAGGATACCCAGCAGGCCGCCTTGGTGGTCTTTTTCCAGTACAGGGCGTACAGGAAAGGAGCCAGGAAAGCTCCAGCCAGCGCCCCCCAGGAGATACCCATGAGCTGCGCTATAAAGGTTATGGAGCTCTTGTACTGTATCAGGGCCAGGACGGCGGAGATGGCTATAAACACTACCACCAGAATGCGGATCAACAGAAGCTGTTTTTTGTCATCCATCTTTTTCATAAAAGTCTCTTTCAAAAAGTCGATGGTTAAAGTGGAACTGGAAGCGATGACCAGGGAACTCAGGGTGGACATGGAGGCTGAAAGCACCAAAATAACCACCAGGGCGATCAGCACAGGCCCCAGATTTTGCAGCATGGTGGGGATCACGGAGTCAAAGCCGCCTGAGTCAATGTCGATTTGGTCGGAGAACAGCCTGCCGAAGCCCCCCAGAAAATAGCAGCCGCCGGCCACCACCAGCGCGAACAGCGTGGAGATGATGGTGCCTTTTTTAATGGATTCCTCATTTTTGATGGCATAAAATTTCTGCACCATCTGGGGCAGTCCCCAGGTGCCCAGAGAGGTCAGAATCACCACAAACAGCAGGTTCAGGGGATCCGGTCCAAAGAAAGAGGCGAAGATGCCGGGGGTCTCGGTAACGGATGGGTCTGTGATCCGTGCCAGTCCCTCGTAAGCCGCCATGAAGCCGCCTTTGCTCTTAAGGACGGCGGCAATAACGGTTACAATGCCAAAGAGCATGATAATACCCTGGATAAAGTCATTGATGGCGGTGGCCATATATCCCCCGGCGATGACATAGATGGCCGTGAGCACCGCCATCAGGATGATGCACACGGAATAGTCGATGTCAAAGGCCATGCCGAAGAGCCGGGAAAGTCCGTTATACAGGGATGCCGTATAGGGGATCAGGAAGATAAATATAATTACAGAGGCGGCAATCTTCAGCGGTCTGCTGCCAAAGCGCTGACCGAAAAACTGGGGCATGGTGGCGGAGTCCAGATGTTGGGTCATGATCCGGGTGCGCCTGCCCAGCACCACCCAGGCCAGCAGAGAGCAGCTAACGGCGTTGCCGAGGCCGGCCCGGGTGGCGGCAATTCCGTATTTCCCGCCAAATTGCCCCGCATAGCCCACGAAC
>CAMWTF010000325.1 GCA_947177105.1 uncultured Lachnospiraceae bacterium
TCATAAGCACTTGGCGCCTTTTCTAAAAGGACTTTTGTATCGTTTGTTATCTATTCTTGTTAAAGATTTTTACTCTGAAAGCATACATCACTCAATCACCAGTTTCACATATTCCTTTCCATCCTCAGACACAGCTTTATTATACACATGCTTTCCAACAATTTCCAGCAGCGAACGGAGATCGTCGGCACTGTCCGCGCCAAGCTCCAGATAACAGGTCTTCGAATCCGCCCTGTTCAGATCCGTATAAAACTCGGCCACATATGCATAATACTTGTCTAAAATATCCTCCAGCGGATACTGCGCTATATCGGCAGCAGACTCCCCCTCCCCATACTCCGGCTCCTGCACAAAGGACAGGCTGCAAAAAAACTCCCCCTCATGCCCGTAAATCCCCTCTTCCACCCGGGTATAAGCCGGGTCATTGTATTTCTTCGCGGCAAATATCTGAATATTCTTCATTGTATCCTCCGAATCCGGTTAAGCTAGAATCAAGTTCCCAAACACCTATATCTTATTTTCCATGGCATCCGGATCCTGGGCGAACTGGATGGCCAGTTCCCTGTCGATCCTGCCCTCAAAGTACAGCTGGGATATGGCCTCGTCCATGGTAATCATACCCATCTTGCGGTTGGTCTGCATGACGGATGCCAGCTGGTGGGATTTACCCTCGCGGATCAGGTTGCGCACCGCATGATTGGCATGCATAACCTCAAATGCCGCCACACGCCCCCGGCCGTCCGCCGTGGGGATCAGCTGCTGGGAGATAACCGCCTCCAGCACATTGGCCAGCTGCACCCGAATCTGCTGCTGCTGATGGGGCGGAAACACGTCGATCACACGGTCCACAGTGCTGGCCGCTCCGATGGTATGTAAGGTAGACAGCACCAGATGGCCGGTCTCCGCTGCGGTGATAGCCACACTGATGGTCTCAAAATCACGCATCTCACCCACCAGGATCACATCCGGATCCTCACGCAGAGCCGCCCGCAGGGCATTGGCATATGTCTCGGAGTCCAAACCGATCTCCCTCTGGTTGACCATGGACATCTTATGCTGATGCAGATACTCGATGGGATCCTCCAAAGTGATCACATGGGCATCCCTGTTATTGTTGATTTTGTCTATGATGGCCGCCAAAGTGGTAGATTTACCGCTGCCGGTAGGTCCCGTCACCAGAACCAGTCCTCTTTTCCTCTGGTACAGATCCACCACGGACACGGGCACACCCAGTTCCTCCGGGGACGGCACTTTCGTGCCCACCAGACGGAAAGCCATGGCCACAGATCCCCTCTGCTTATAGGCGTTGACCCTGTAACGTCCCACATTGGGAATGGAGAAAGACATATCGTACTCTCCCCTCTCCTCAAAGCGATCCCTCTGCACCTCCGTCATGATAGACAACAGTACATCCAGGGTATCCGCAGGCAGCATTCTGGGATAATTCATGGTAATCAGGTTGCCGTTCACACGCATCTTTGGCGGTATTCCCACGGTCAGATGCACGTCTGATGCACCTGCCTCCTTGGCAGCTGACAATATTTCTTCGATTGTAGGCATATGTTTTCTCCCCTCTTATAAGAGTTCCGCATGTTCCCTCCCACCACACATTCCGGGGAATGATATCTGGCCGCTTCGACGTCCATATATCATTCCGTGCGATGGAAGGGAGCATGCTGTTTAAGTTCCGCATGTTGTGTTATAATCTCCAATACACTCATTGTACATGAAAAAGCGTTTGAAGGCAAGCACCTATTGTACCGGCCGAAAGCCGTCCTTCAGCCCTTCCCCGCGTAGTTCTATCTCCGGCTGAGTGGGTGCGGCGGGAAAATAATCATAGCCCGCCCGGTCTCCCATGGCAGGGAGATAAAATGTGATGCCGCCCAGTTCATAGGAAACCACTTCATAACTGCCATAGTCCTGCTGCCATATATAGGCATCAATCAGATAATTGCCACGAATGTAGTCGCCCATCATAACCAGCTTGTAGCACCCATACAAACAGATCAGAGCATACAGGATCCGCTGCAGACGCAGCTTCTGCAGGATCACTCCTGCCATCAGCAGATCCACCAGCAGCACATAGGCATAGCCGTACCGCAGGATCGGCGCGCTGTACTGCCAGAATGCATAGGAACTGATCACGGTGGCCAGCACCAGCAGAACATCCAGGTTTTCTTTCCTCTTTTTTACCAGACTGAAAACCGCATATATCACAAACAGCAGGATACACGCCAAATCCCCCAGGATAAGCAATTTCTCCATGCCGGACAGTGTAGTGGAGAACCAACCGGGAAACCACTGGCGCATGGGCAGATCCACCAGCCGGGCATCGTAAAGCGCCCGCCCCCAGGTCTTGATCTGCGCCGCGTCCACCGCGATGGGGCCGGCGGGCATCTTCCAGTCCACCGAAAACAGATCCAGCGCCGGGAACGGATACAGGAGCCAACCGGAAATCACCACGGTCCGCGCCATCCAGGGCAGACACACCAACAGTCCCAGCCCCAGATACAACAGGATTTCCCGCCATCTCTTCCCCCGTATCAGCGATACCGCCGGTTTGATGACCAACAGCAAAATCAACCCCGCCGTCAGCTTCAGCGTCAGGGCATAGACTCCCGCCACACACAGAAGTCCATAGGGAACCAGTTTCTCCCCGGCGGCACTGCAGTCACGCTCCAGGCACAGCAGCCATTTGATAACAATAAAGAACAGGGTACACATGATCAAATAATCCGAACTGGGCGCCGTCACCTCGTCCCAGATCGTGACCAGATAATAGACCGCGCCGATTATGGCATAGTCCGCAAGCCGCAATTTTTTCTCCTTCCAGGTGCGTCCCAGTTCCAATGCGGTGGCGCTGAGCAGCAGGGCAAAGAAACCGCTGACTGTGTGCAGGGATCTGCCCAGCAGCCACTTCATGCTGTACAGGGCATTCACGGCAAAAGCGGCGCTATTGTAGGCAAAGCGCTCATGCAGATTGCCCAGCCCCGGCACCACGCCGTATTCCTCCATCCAACGGATGCTCTGGGCATGATACAAATCAGAGTCATAGGCCATATATCCTCTGGAGGAAAAATAAGCCCACAGCAAAAAGAGAATGGGGAGCAGCACTTTTTTTATCCTAGATGTCTCCCGCCACCAATCCCCCAGGCTCCTTCGGATCTGCCTGTGCAGCAGAAACAGCACCATAGCGCACACTGCCAGGAGTATCCCGTTGGCAACGGCTCCCACCTTGTAAAAAAGACTGAAAATCTCCGCATATACCGTCACCGCCACCAGGCCGGCCATCAGGATGCTGTCCATCCCCCATATACGGTAATGCAGTTTCTTCTCCACCAGGTACGCGATACCATACCCGATGCAAAATGTGGTCAATATAACATATATCCAGTTCAGTCCTACACTCAGCATATTGTGTCTCCCCTCAATGATTAGCGTCTCTTTCCTATATGCCCAGCCAGTTTTTTATCGGATTGACCTGTCTGGCC
>CAMWTF010000326.1 GCA_947177105.1 uncultured Lachnospiraceae bacterium
GGCATACGACATCATGCCTTGTCTCGTGGGCTCGGAGATGTGTATAACTGACAGGGGCCAGACCGCCCCTTCCCCCCTGGAAGCTTTCATAATTCCCTCCCTGGGCGCCGGTGAGAGTAAGCCTGTAGAAACCGGTGGAAGGCACCCGATAGCTGCCCTGCTCTCCGGAATACACAATACTGCGGGATACGCTGACGCCCGCGCCAATATCCGTGGCGGAACTGATCTGCTGCCAGGCTTCCCCCTCACGCTGCTGATACAGCTTATAAATCTTGCCCCTATTGTCCTGCTGGCTCCAGCTTAAGTTTACGGCTCCTTTTCCCTGATTGGCGCTGTAATTGTCCTGGGCCTGCAGCCGCAGCTCTACCCATCCCGCGTACAGAGTCAAATCCTCCTTTGGCGTAAAACTGTCCCCGGCAGCGCCTGCGGGACGGGTACACTCCGGATCATAATACCAGCCCCCAAAGGACTGTCCCTGTTTGTGGGCCTGGGGCAGAACAATGCTCTGCATGGCATAGAGGGCCGTGACTTTGTCCTCCGTTTTGTCATCCCCCAGATAATGGTAAGCGCTCCCTTCCAGATTTCCATGGAAGGGCAGCGTCATACTCCACTCCCGAAAAAGCTGGCTGCTGACAATGCTGTCCACCGCTCCGCCTCCCCTGGAGTCAAAGGATACCCGACACCCCTGAGGAGGAACCAGATTTCCATCCTCCAGAAAGTAGGTGCTGCCATAGTCCCCTGGTATAGCGGTAACTCCTCTGTTATTTTGGTAACTGCCCCCTGCGGGATCAATACAAAGTACGGATTCTGTCCTGTTCCACTGGGCATATAGCACCACCTGCCCCCCTTCCTGATCCGACAGGTCACAGATTCTCTCCCCGTCGGCAAATCCCTGGCCCGTACCATCCGGCTGGGTATTCCAGCCCGCAAAACGATAGCCTATCCTCCAAAAGCCGCACAGGGACAAAGTGGTCTGGGGTGTCACCTCCCTGCCCTCATAGACCGTTGCGTCATGATACATATGCATACTGGGAACCATATAACCGCTGCCCCCGTTGCCGTCATAGACCACCTCATATCGGTTGGCGGAAACAGCTCTGCAGGTATGAGGCATAATTTCCCTGGCCTGTTCCAGATTGCTGCACCAGGGACAGAGATAGTAGTATCCCGTCCCTGTATGCAGGCTCCGAATCCCGGCGGCCGTATCCGCACTCATGTAGACCAGAAAATCCGTGGCTCTCTCCCCGCAGTCCTCGCAGTAAGGCACCCATCCGGAATAGTAGTTCTTATTGCATTTACTCTTATTAAATTGTACCCCATGGAAGTTTTCGGACTGTCCATAGGCGTTGTGAATGCATTTCCCGTAGGGATGCTCCACCTTCCAGCAGGCAATGGGAATCTCCCCTGTGCGTTTCCAATAGTACAAATGTTCCCCCACTCCCGGCACTGTCAAAGAACCGGCCTCCTGTATGCGCACAGTGGTTCCCTTCTCATACCATATGACGGAGGTCTCCCCGCTGTTGGTAGTAAAAGCCTGTCCGTCGGGACTGTATGCGATCTGCACCCCGCTGCCCGCCCACGCGACCTGCTGCAGTTTCCCCAACAGCAAGACCAACAGCAGGATAGCCATTCCCCTTCTGATTCCCTTTACTCCCATAGCTTTACCACCCGCAGGGAGCCCTTGTACAGTTCACTGTAAAAAAGCTCCGCATTCCCTTCCTCCAGCAGCACATTGATTCTGGCTGCAGCCGACGTCGTGTCCTGGGGCGGGATCAGATTTCCCGAGGAATCAAATGCCTGATACACCATCACATCATCCCAGGTCAGATATGCCTGCCCCAGTTCTTCATCCACTGTGTAGATATGGATTCTGTCCCCGCTGCGCAGCGTACCGCTGACCAACTGATACAAATCCTCCGCCTTACATCCCGCAATCACCGGCTTGGCCAGCGATGCCCTGTGGACAGCCGCCTGTATAAACATGGAATCGGTCGCCATGCTTCCCGCGGGGATCGCAATGGCCGCCTGACTGCCCACTAAGGACTGAGGGTCTGTCACCGCCTCCTGGGGAATATGCCGTACATCCACCTGGATCTGCCGAAACAGACGACCGATATTGTCTGTAGTCAGTTCCGTGTCCTTCTCCACTGTCTCCGTCAAAATCCAACAGTTTGCTTTCTCATATGCGCTGAGGGCATTTTTTTCCACGTTGAGCAGCACCACATAGGTAATCACCGCTGCCGCAAAAGCTGCCAGGATAATTCCCGGCAATCCCTTTTTGGTTCCGCTCCCGGCTTTATGTTCCCCGTATTGTTTTTGCTTTTGCTCCTTGTCTCTCACTTTATTCCTCACTTTCACACCTCACTATATCTATGCTTTTTTCCTTCTCCGCATCGATGCTGCGCCCTAGAAGACCTTCGACCTGGAACCTTACCCGGCTGTATACAGTGGTATGTTCCACCGGCACACCGTCCGGCGTTCGGACATTCCCCGCCCGGGCGTTTTCCTGGCCCAGACAGTTTCCTTCTCCGTCATAGACCGTGATGCATACCTCCTGATCCAGCACATTATAGACAATGTATTCCTGCAGCTGCACCCTTCCAGCCAGCAGTTCCTCTCTGGCGCTATATCCTTCCTCGTCCAGCGCCAGATTATAATACAGCGCATCCCGGTAGATCCGAAAGGCATTCTGTGTATCTCCAATCCGCACATTGTGGTTCCTTCCGTATTCTTCCACATCAATCAATGCCGACGCCAGATTGGACGCCGCCAGGGCGTCTTCCACATAAGCCCCCGCCACCATATAGGCATAGATCTTGAACTGAAACAGCGCTGCAATCAACACCATCAAAAAGAAAAACATTGCCGCCACCACGTCCGCCTGCCCTTTACGGACAGAAAGTCTCCTGCGGGCGGAGCGTCCTCCGTCGTCAAAGCCCAATCGGCTAATGTTTGGCCGTGGACATGCGCATCTCTTCCACCGGCACCTCCCGGACCGTGAAAATCGACTGAAACAGATCATGATTCTCTCCCCACATCTTTCCCTGTATTTTTCCCCGGATATGTAAAATGACAGAATCCCCGTATTCCACAGGATTCATGGTGCTCCCGGTCAGATCAATCCCCTGCAGGCCGATGCTCTGTAATTCTGCCAGCATCCGGTTCTTATCTCCCTCCGTCAGACATCCCACGGTTTCCATCTTCAGGATATAGCATCTGGCCACCTGGCTGACCTGCCCCTTTCGCAGAAGCAGGTCGCTGCAGTAAAAATACGCCGTCACCACTATAGACATGGCCAGGATGCAGATAAAGACCGACAGGAAATCCAGTGCGGATCCTTCCCGCTTTCTTGCCATACGCCGCCTCCTATCCCAGGATCCCGGTGGCCTTTGCGGTCAGCGCATCCACAATCGTGCCGATAAAAATTTCCAGCTTGTCCTTCATCACCACGCAGAGCAGCAGAGCGATGATGCAGAGCCCCACTG
>CAMWTF010000327.1 GCA_947177105.1 uncultured Lachnospiraceae bacterium
TGGCAGATCAGCAGAATTTTTCCCAACCGTTTATACTGTGTCGCGCCGTAATTCTGCCCGGTGAAGCTGATGCAGGTCTGGTGCAGGGCATTCATGGCCGTGTAGACAAAGCCCTCCAGGTTCTGAGCCGCCGTGTTGCCTGCCATGGCGATGGATCCAAAGGAGTTCACCGAGGACTGGATCAACACATTGGAGACGGAAAACAGGGCCCCCTGCATTCCCGCAGGCAGGCCAATCTGGATCATTTTCAGCATTTTGTCCTTCACAATGCGCAGTTTTTTCAGATCTACCCGATAATCGCTCTCAGTGCGCATCAGGCACAGGAGCACCAGAATTGCCGAGATAGTCTGGGAGATGATGGTGGCCAGCGCCACCCCTGCCACGCCCATGGACAGGGAAATCACAAAGAACAGATTCAGAACCACATTGATAACTCCCGCGATCATCAGAAAATACAGGGGCCGTCTGGTATCTCCCACCGCCCGCAGCACCGCGCTGCCAAAGTTATAAAGCATCATGGCAGGCATCCCCACAAAATAGATACGAATATACAACACCGACTGATCAATCACATTCTCCGGAGTGTCCATCATAAGCAGCGCGGGCCGGGACAGGGCAATCCCCACAAAAATCAGAATCACGCCGCTGACAATGGATGTCAGTATGGCGGTATGTACCATCTCTTCCAATTCCTTTTTCTGTCCTGCCCCATAAAATCTGGCCACCATCACATTGGTTCCCACGGACAGGCCCATAAACACATTCACCAGCAGATTGATCAGCGAACTGGTAGAACCCACCGCCGCCAGGGCGTCATTGCCCGCGAATCGTCCCACCACCACCACGTCCGCGGCGTTAAATAACAGCTGTAAAATCCCTGACAGCATCAGCGGCAGGGAATACAGAAGAATCTTGGGCAGCAGGCTGCCGCTGCACATATCCATCTCATATTTTTTCTTTTTTACGGAAACATCTTTCATGATAATTCCTCCGTCATATATCCGAACCACATACTGTAAATATTTATCGTGCCTGCCATCTGCTTTTTTACCTGTCCTTTCATTTTGTGCCATTCTCTGTCTCTTACTTAACGTCAGTCTATTTACATGATAACACATATGGCATACTTTGAGGAGATAAATTTATTTCGTACATTATCGGTCCTGATATGGTTTCGATAAAAATCGGAAAGCAGCCTTTCCGGCAGCTTCCCGATTCTGTGTTTTACTTGCTGTTGATGTAATTGATCAGCCCCTCGGCGGCGATAATCTTCTGCATAAACTCAGGGAACGCCTGACCTTTGAACTGAGTCCCCTTGGTGCGGTTGTAGATCATGCCGCTGTCAAAGTCCACCTCAACCTGATCTCCCGCCTCTATGCCCCGGCTGGCCTCCGGGCATTCGATGATGGGAAGCCCAATGTTAATGGCATTGCGGTAAAATATTCTGGCAAAGGTCTCCGCGATAACGCAGCTTACTCCTGCCGCCTTGATGGCGATGGGCGCGTGTTCCCTGGAAGAGCCACAGCCGAAGTTTTTATCTGCCACAATAATATCACCTTTCTGTACTTTTTTCACAAAATCCTGGTCGATATCCTCCATACAGTGAGTTGCCAGTTCCGCCGGGTCTGAGGAATTTAGATATCTGGCGGGGATGATTACATCTGTATCTACATTGTCTCCATAACGGAAGACGGTTCCATTTGCTTTCATATAATATATAGCCTCCTATTTAGAGTTCCGCATTTCCCCTCTCGCCACACGGGGCTGATGCTCAACATATGGCCGCGTCCCCATGTTGAGCAGTGTTCCGTTTGGGGATATGCTGTTTAGAATTTGTTTTGCGTTCCGCAGTTCCTACAGCTGCTCCGGGCTGGAAATCTTCCCTGTCACTGCGCTGGCGGCAGCCACGGCGGGGCTGGCCAGATAGATTTCGCTGGTCACATGGCCCATACGGCCCACAAAGTTGCGGTTGGTGGTGGAGACGCAGCGCTCTCCCTGGGCCAATATGCCCATATAGCCCCCCAGACAGGGGCCGCAGGTAGGAGTGCTGACAACGGCTCCGGCCTCAATAAAGGTTTTCAAAAGTCCCTCTTCCATAGCCTGCATATATATGGCCTGGGTGGCGGGGATCACGATACAGCGCATCCCCTTCTGTACATGGCGGCCCTTAAGTACCTCCGCCGCCGTCCGCAGATCCTCCAGACGCCCGTTGGTACAGGAACCGATTACCACCTGGTCAATGGCGATATCCTCTGTGATTTCATCAATGGTATGCGTATTCTCCGGCAGATGAGGAAATGCAATGGTGGGCCGCAGGGTGCTTAGATCAATGGTATATTCCTGATCATAAACCGCGTCCTCATCGGCCTCGTAAATCTTGTAAGCTCTGGCGCTGTGCTCTTCCATATAGGCTTTTGCCTTGTCGTCCACCGGAAAGATCCCGTTCTTTCCTCCGGCCTCAATGGCCATGTTGGCGATGGTAAAGCGGTCATCCATGGACAGACTGGCAATACCGTCCCCCACAAATTCCATGGACTTGTACAGCGCGCCGTCCACGCCGATCATGCCAATGATATGAAGAATCACATCCTTGCCGCTGACCCATTTTGGCAGTGTGCCGGTTAGGTTGAATCTGATGGCTGCGGGCACCTTGAACCATGCCTTGCCCGTGGCCATGCCTGCCGCCATGTCCGTGCTGCCCACACCAGTAGAAAAAGCGCCCAGCGCGCCATAGGTACAAGTGTGGGAATCTGCGCCGATGATCACATCCCCTGCCACCGTCAGACCTTTCTCCGGCAGCAGCGCATGTTCAATGCCCATCTCTCCCACTTCAAAATAGTTGGTAATCTCATTCTTTCTGGCAAACTCTCTCACACATTTGCAATGCTCCGCGGACTTGATATCCTTGTTGGGCACGAAATGATCCGGCACCAGGGCGATCTTGTCCTTGTCGAATACTCCCTGCACCTTCATCTTGTCCATCTCCTTGATGGCCACCGGGCTGGTAATGTCATTGCCCAGCAACAGATCAAGATTAGCCTCGATCAGCTGGCCTGCTTCTACCTTGTCAAGCCCCGCTGCCGCTGCCAGAATCTTCTGCGTCATCGTCATTCCCATAACGTCATCCTCCTGATTTAAGCTCCCGGAAACCATGTCGCAAAACCGCAGGCTCCGGGGACGCTGTTTTGATCTGTTCCCATCTTAACATATTTCTTGTTATTCTTCAAATATATAATATTTATATTTTTCATAACCACATGTTATACATGTGCGTGTGCCAGTCAAACTGCCCCGGACGTAACTTCAAGCAGCGCAAAGCAGCTTTATAAGCGACAGCCCCTATTACCGAAAAATGAAGATAATTTACAAGACTTATGAAAATTTTTGATCTACAATGGTTTCTGTCAAGGAGGGAATTTGAATGAAGAAAGAACTCAGAACCGTTGTTTACGATGAAGCATTGCGGA
>CAMWTF010000328.1 GCA_947177105.1 uncultured Lachnospiraceae bacterium
CACCATGACCGGGGGGCGGATCAAGCGGGTGCAGCGATATGTCGGCAACGAAACATTTATGATGACCTATGGGGACGGCGTGGCCGATATCAATATGAATGAACTGCTGGCATTCCACCGGGAGCATGGCAAGACAGCGACATTGACGGCGGTATCTCTGGAGCAGCGCTTTGGGGTGCTGGACATCGCAGGGGATGACACGATTTCTTCTTTCCGAGAGAAGAAGCGGAGAGACAGCAATCGCATCAATGTGGGCTACATGGTGTTGGAGCCGGCTATATTTGACTATATCGAGGGCGACTCCACCGTTTTTGAAAAGTCGCCTTTGGAGCGGCTTGCCGCAGAGGGACAGATTGCTGCCTACCGCCATGACGGATATTGGCAATGCATGGACACAAAGCGGGAGATGGACAAGCTGAATGAACTGTGGGCATCCGGCCAGGCCCCCTGGAAGGTGTGGCAGGATTAAAATGAGGCAACCGGACAACGCACTGATCAAGAAATGGACGCCTGAGCGGCCAGTTCTTGATCACCGGGCAAGTGTGTTGGAAGGGAATATGCGGAACTCCAAATAAGAAAGTGATGGGCCAGGAAATGTTTGAAGGCAGGACAGAGGAGCAGGCGAGAGAAGAAATCTTGCAGGCGGTACAGGAATATTATGAGAGATATCATAGGAAGAGTGATGACTATACAGAAGGCCAGCGGATTCCCTATGCTTCCCGGATCTATGACGGGGAGGAGATGTGCAATCTGGTGGACAGCGCGCTGGAATTTTGGCTCACCGCCGGGCGGTATGCGGAGCGGTTCGAAAAGGAGTTGGCGGCCTATCTGGGCATTCGCTTCTGCTCTTTGGTCAATTCCGGTTCCTCGGCTAACCTGCTGGCATTTATGGCTCTGACCTCGCCGCTTCTGGGGGAGCGCCAGGTGCGCAGGGGAGACGAGGTCATTACCGTGGCGGCGGGATTTCCCACCACGGTGACACCCATTATCCAGTATGGGGCGGTGCCGGTGTTTGTGGATGTGACGATTCCGGAGTACAATATAGATCCGGCCATGCTGGAGAAGGCGTATTCCAAGAAGACGAAAGCGGTGATGATTGCCCATACCCTGGGGAATCCCTTTCCCCTCAGACAGGTGAAGGAATTTTGCGACAGACATGGACTTTGGCTGATCGAGGACAATTGCGATGCCTTGGGCAGCAGGTACAGGATGGAGGACGGGGAGCGGTATACGGGAACCATTGGGGATATCGGCACCTCCAGCTTCTATCCACCCCACCATATGACAATGGGGGAGGGAGGGGCTGTCTACACCGATAATCCCCTGCTTAACAAGATTATCCGCTCTTTTCGGGACTGGGGCAGAGACTGTATGTGTCCCTCCGGCCGGGACGGCGTGTGCGGCAATCGGTTCAGCGGACAGTATGGGGAATTGCCCCAGGGCTATGACCATAAATATGTGTATTCCCATTTCGGCTACAATCTGAAAGCCACAGACATGCAGGCAGCCATTGGCTGCGCCCAGCTGAAGAAGCTGCCGGATTTTGTGGCCAGGCGACGGGAAAATTTCAAACTGCTGTACCGGGAACTGGAGCCGGCATCGGACAGGCTGATACTGCCCCAGGCCACGGAATACGCAAATCCCAGCTGGTTTGGCTTTCTGCTCACCTGCCGGGAGGGCACGGACAGGGAGAAGCTGGTTCCCTATATTGAAAGCAAGGGGATACAGACCCGGATGTTGTTTGCCGGTAATCTGACCCGGCATCCCTGCTTTGACGAGATGCGCAGGACGGGTGAGGGCTATCGGATAGCAGGTACGCTGGAGGTGACGGACCGAATCATGAGAGATTCCTTCTGGGTGGGCGTTTACCCTGGCATGACGAAGGAGAGAATCGCCTATATGGCGAGAGTTATCGCTGAAGGCGTGGGTAAAGGAAAGGGATAATTATGAAGCAAAGGGTAGCGGATTATATAGCACAGTTGTTGGCGGATCATGGTATACATCATGTTTTTTCTGTCACAGGCGGAGGAGCCATGTACCTCAATGACGGATTGGGCCACCATCCGGCATTGCAGTGTATCTATAATCATCATGAACAGGCATGCGCCATGGCGGCGGAAAGTTATGCCCGGATCCATAATCAAATGGCGGCAGTCTGTGTGACTACTGGCCCCGGAGGCACCAATGCCATCACAGGTGTACTGGGGGGCTGGCTGGACTCTATCCCTATGCTGATTCTGTCAGGGCAGGTACGTTATGACACTACAGCCAGAAGCACGGGTCTGAATATACGGGCCATGGGGGATCAGGAGTTCGATATTACCCGGGCGGTGGGGTGTATGACTAAGTATGCGGAGATGGTGACGGATCCCGCAAGGATCCGCTATTGTCTGGAGAAGGCTATCCATTTGGCGCAGACAGGCCGTCCGGGACCTTGCTGGCTGGACATTCCGCTGAATATACAGGGAGCCTATATAGAAACGGAGGCTATGACTGGCTACGATCCCGGGGAGGATACAGAGAAGGTTCCCAAAGTGACGGAGGAACAGGTGCAGTTCATACTGAAGAAGTTGAGGGAGTCCCGGCGTCCGGTGCTTAATGCGGGCAATGGCATCCGTATTGCGGGAGCGGCGGAGGTGTTCCGAAGGGTGGCGGAGAAGCTGAATATTCCCGTGGTGACAGGCTGGAACAGCATCGATCTCATGGAAGATGCGCATCCTTTGTATGTGGGAAGGGCCGGGATCATGGGGGATCGCCCCGGTAACTGGGCGGTGCAGAACTGCGATTTGCTGCTGTCCATAGGCAGCAGGTTGAGTATTCGTCAGGTGGGATATAATTATCAGTCCTGGGCCAGAGAGGCTTATACCATTGTGGAAGATGTGGACCGGGAAGAACTTAAGAAGCCGGATATTCATGTGGACTATCCCGTATGGGCGGACGCCCGCGACTTGCTGGAGGCGCTTGACAGGGCGGTTCCAGAGGACGGACTGTCGGCTAAAGAGGAATGGAATGCCAAGTGCCAGAACTGGAAAAAGGAATTTCCGGTGGTGCGTAAAGAGCATTACGATCAGTCGGAGCCTGCCAATGTCTATGCTTTCATCCACAAGCTGAGCAGCAGTCTGGCGGAAGGGGACATCACGGTGGTAGGCAATGGATCCGCCTGTGTGGTGGGGAGCCATGCCTATGTGATCAAGAGACAGCAGAGATTTATCATCAACTCTGCCGTGGCGTCTATGGGATACGATCTGCCTGCTGCCATAGGAGCCTGGGCGGCTTCAGAGGGGCATGAGATCATCTGTATCAGCGGCGACGGGAGCATACAGATGAATTTACAGGAATTGCAGACAATCATTCATCATCGTATGCCGATCAAGCTGTTTGTCATCAACAATGGAGGCTATCACTCCATACGGCAGACACAGAGGACCTTCTTGGGGGAGCCA
>CAMWTF010000329.1 GCA_947177105.1 uncultured Lachnospiraceae bacterium
TAGACAGTTAATATACTCCCCGACCTCATCCACAATACTCTGAATATATTTCTCCCGGACGCTCTTGCGCACGGCGATTTTATCCACCAGATCGTAGTACACCTCCGGCTCCAGATATTTCATGGACAGGTCATCCAGCTCGATCTTGATCTTGGAGATACCCAGCCTCTGAGCGATGGGGGAATAGATCTCCCTGGTCTCCCGGGCAATGCGGATCTGGCTCTCCGGCTTCTGGTATCTCAGTGTGCGCATGTTGTGCAGACGATCCGCCAGCTTGATCATGATAACCCGGATATCCTTGGCCATGGCCAGAAACATCTTCCGCAGATTCTCCGCCTGCATTTCCAGCTTGGTGTCCGTGGGGTCGTCCGTACCTGACAGGGGAATCTTCTCCAGCTTGGTCACGCCGTCCACCAAAAGCGCAACGTCCTCGCCAAACTCCCGGACCAGGTCCTCCTCCGTCATAATGGTATCCTCCACCACGTCGTGGAGGATGCCTGCAACGATGGTCTCCTTATCCAGCTCCAGATCCGCCAGAATGATAGCCACGTTCAGCGGGTGGATGATATAGGGCTCGCCGGACTTGCGCAGCTGGTCCTTGTGGGCTTGGCTGGCAACCCGGTACGCCTTCTCAATCATGGAAATATCATCGCTGGGATGGTATTTTTTGACGCAGGAAATCAGATCCTGATACAGCTGTTCAGGAGATGCAAATTCTGTTATTTCGCCCACTCTGGCATCGTCAAATATCACATCTTTTTCTTCTTTCATAACGTCTGTTTACCTTTCTGTAACCCCTGTCCCTGCAGGCGCCCCCGATGCCTGCAGGAATATGTACTGTCCCCCTGCATATCCTGACTCAAACCTATGCCGCAAAAGCCTCCTCCTGGCTCCGTAACGCAAAGTCAATTGCCGGGATAGATAATAGCGGCCTCCAGCCTGTAATCCTTGATGCGCTCACGGCCTTTCAGGCCGGCCAGTTCCATCAGAACCACCACGCCTGCCACTTCTCCGCCCAGGCTCTCAATCAGCTTGATCATAGCTTCCGTGGTGCCGCCGGTGGCTATCAGGTCATCCACCACCAGAACCTTCTGCCCGGGCTTTATGCTGTCCTTGTGCATCTCAATGGTAGCCTGGCCATATTCCAGATCGTAGCTTCTCTCCACTGTCTCACAGGGCAGCTTTCCCTTCTTGCGGATCAGCACAAAAGGCTTGTGGGTGTTGTAGGCAATGGGCGTACCAAAGATAAATCCTCTGGACTCCGGCCCTGCCACCACATCAAACTCCAGATCCTTTACCTTCTCCTGCATGGTGTCAATAGCCAGATGCAGCCCGTCCGCATCCTGCAGCACACTGGTCACATCCCTGAAAATAATACCCTCCTCCGGAAAATCCGGAATGCTTCTCACATACTCTTCCAATGCTTTCATCTTTGTACCCTCCACTTGGTTTTGCATATACCCTGCCAGCGCATATGCTGTTTTTGTTCCGCATTTGCCCTTCCGACAAAAAGCGTCCTTATCAACAATTTGTTCCTATTATAGTATTATTTGTGCGGAAAGTCAAAATATTCTTTCATATTCGCTCCTCCAAATACATTTTATGTAGCGGCAAGGGGTTCTGTTTCTTCTTTTTGATCGGATTTTGTCCCCAAAATATCTTTTTCCTGCCTTCAAGTCTGACAGTTCCGGCAGCATAAAGGAGGCATCAGGATAGCGCAGCTGGGGATCCGGCTGCAGGCACCGGCCAAGCAGCTGTTGAAACGGCCCCCGGATCCCGCAATGTCTGCTGCAATATTCCATAGTGTCATAGGGCGGTTTCCCCGGATCCTGCCCGGTCAGCAGGAAAGCCAGGAGCTTTCCCAACCCATATACATCGCAGGCCGGAGTGGCCTTTACACCCTCCCAGAACTGTTCAGGCGCACTGTACCCATAGGTTCCCGCCCGAGGGGACTTCTCCTGATCGCCTTTTGTACGGACCGCCGCTCCCAGATCCACCAGTTTGGCCCTGCCTTCAGGGGTGATTATCACATTAGCCGCTTTCAGATCCCGGTATATATAGGGCGGCTGACAGCTGTGCAGATAGGCTATGCCCGCCGCCACATCCAGACCGATCCCGGCGGCCATCTGCTCCGGCATACCCGACGGATACTGTTCCATCAGCCGCTGCAGGGTTATCCCCGGAACATACTCCATAACCAGATATGCCCCTGCCGCCTCCCTTCCGTCCGCAATCCATCCAGGAAAACAGGAGTGCCTCAGCTGCTTCAGAACTGCCGCTTCCGCTGCCAGCCTGTCTATGTGAGTACTATACTTCAGAGCGTACACTTTTCCGCCATACGGTTCACTTACACGATATACCTGTGCCGTAGCCCCTTCCCCCAGCTTTTCCAGAAGCCGATAGCCTCCTATACTGCCTTTTTCAGTAATTTTTCTTATATTCATATAACCTCCTTACTTACCTCTTTACAGTAGGCAATTGCGAAACTCCCTTTCCGGGAACAGTGGATGGGCAATATATACAAAATAAGGGCGACTGGCCACTGCATCGGAGCCCGTTTTTGTATATATTGACCAGCCACGTCACTTGCGGAGAACGTTTCGCAATTGCCTACTCTTTACAACACTTGCAGATAGATTCCGCCCACAGCCCCAGTGTTACCCCGGCTTTGGCCCTCCTGGTACAGCTCCTTGAGCCGCCTGCCGATGCGCTCCTCCTGCCACAGCCCTTTGCCGTGCAGAATCTGGCAGACTTCCCCCTGCTCCAGATTCTCGGTGAGCCGCGGCGTATGGAGCAGCAGGCCCACGCCTCTCTGTATCCTGCCGGACAGCGGAAAACCCAGTTCTCTCAGTTGGGGACGATTATACCGGTAGTTGGCCAATTGAACCTTCACGTTCCCCTCTCCAAACAAATAGAAGCTGTTTCCGGTCAGTAACAGACCTCCATAATTTATTCCATCCCGCCGTGAATCCCCCTTCGGACACAGCAGTTCTTTTCTGATACTATACAGCTCCTGCTCCAGCAGTTCCCGGGGGTTTGGCAGCCGCCTCCCCCCGCAGGCGGGCAGGCAGCTCTTGTGAAACCATTCCACCAACCGCTCCGTCATGCGTCCCCCCAGTTCCTCTTCCAAACTTTCGCAAACACAGAACAGACATATATCCCTGCCCTGCAGTCCTGCCTGCAGCTTTACCTGCTGCGCCACCAGGGACACCGGGCTTCTGCCTCCGTCTGTCCCCTTTTCCCATATGTAATCCGATACAATATTCATAGTAACTCCCATCTGCCCGCTTCAGCGGGCGCTTAAATAAGAATGAAAATACCGTATTTCAGGCATTTTCGAGTATGAGACTTAGAATCTGCAAACCCCCCCTTGCTGTGAGATATTCCCCAAAAGAGAGTTTCGCAATCGCCGGATAATTTCCGCATATTCGCGGGTACAC
>CAMWTF010000330.1 GCA_947177105.1 uncultured Lachnospiraceae bacterium
AGATCAAAACCATTCAAAATATCCTGTTCCAGATCATTCGCTGACAAAAATATAACTGGCATCTGCGGGTATGCATTTTTTATAGTACGGCATAAATCAAAACCATTTCCGTCCGGCAGATTCACATCAAGTATTGCTAAATCAAAATGGTCGCTTTGAATAAGCTGGTACGCTTTTTTGCAATTATAGGCAGCAACCGTCAAGTAATCATTACAATCCAGTTCAAAGCATATCACCGTACTCAGGGTTAAATCGTCCTCAACAACTAACAATTTCATTTCTAATGTCCTTTCATTTCTTATATCGCCGATCTATCGACTTTTCTGCTCCTTTCATTCCCAACATTATATGCCAGCTTTATTCTTGCGTCAATCCAATTTTACCGGCCCCGTCCCCAAACGCTCATATTGAAACCGTACAATTCTCCTCTCCTCCGTCTGGGTGGATCTGATTTCCACGGTTATCTCATCTCCCTCCCGGTACAGGCCGCAGATTTCCTCCTGGGGCGGACTCCCCCCGTCCTTTCCTGCCTGTTCCGTGGGCAGGAAAGTCACCAGCCCGTCCAAAAGACTATAGATTCTGTCATCCAGCGCATAGATAACCGTGGACAGCAGACTCTCCCTGTTTCCCTCCCACAAGGCCAGTCTCTCCGTCCGGCGGTCCCAGGTTAGACAGGCGCCCACGATATGACACACCCATTCTTCCGCTGCCGGATCATAAAAACTGTAGGCGCTGCGGCCTGGATTGATATGCCCCTCCACGATCCACAAGCCGTCCACACATTGCAGCCCCGTAATGGCATTTACGAGATTGTTCCCTTGGGGCGATTCTATTATTTCATTCCCCATGCGATACTCCGTCATTACCTGACCAAGATCATAAGTCCTGCCGTCTATAGTGATCCGGGGAGCAGTCTCCCCTCCCTCATAGGAGGCAGCGCTTACCCCCCGTCCATCCGCTCCAAACAGCCGCACAATCTCCCACCATTTTCCTGCGGTATACGCAAAACCCGGCTTCTCTCCATCTCCTGGCCTCTGTGCATCAGCCGCACTCTCCCCATACACCGGCCTTTGCACATACACCAGGTCCTCCAGGATTCCGCTGGCGCTTTTCAGATAGCCAAAGACCTGCTCTCCGCCTTTCTCAAATACCATGCCATGATAGGAATAAACTCCCGGCTCCCATACATCCTGTTCCACTTCTGTCACCGGCACTGTCCTGTTTTCCGCCAGTTCCTCCTCTATCAGCCGGGAAAGCCCAATTTCTTCATAGGAGTCTCCCGGCTGCTCCAGAATCCAGGACAGGATCCTCAGCCTGCCGCTGGGCACGTCATACACATAACTGCAAATCACCTGGCCCTGTTCTGCCCAGACACTGCTCTCCCCCTCACCAATGCCGCCCAGCGGATAAAAATACACCTTGGAGCCATCCCTGCTGACCAATACCTGACAGGCATTGTCACCCTGGGTATCCCCGCAGCCAAGAGCCCGTAAATCTACTGCGCCTATAGTTTCTCCTGCGGACGCGGAGTACACATACAGGCCAAAATATCCGTGAAAGATCACTTTGTCCTCATCTGCATAGTCCAATATAACGCCATCCGCCCCCAGAGATGTATTCCCCGTCATAACCGGCGCCGGACAGGATATTACGTCCCTGTATGCCACTTGAAAGGAAAATTCCTGATTGCCGCTGTCAACCGGCGCCTTCTTGGGACTGGCCAACAGAACCGCCGCCAATATGCCGGTCAGCGCCACTGCCACAATGGCGACGGCAGCCGCCGCTTTCCGGTACCCCATGATATGCTTAATCCGCCCCCTGGTATCTCCCTCTCCAAAGGCCGGAGGCGCTGCCGCCGGATAATGTCTCCCACAGCTCAGCTGCAGCAGACTGTCCGCATATTCGCCCCGGCAATCTCCATTCATCCGGCGCAGCACCGCTTCGTCACAGGACATCTCCATATCCCGGCCCATCAGGATAAAGCCCGCCCATACCATGGGATGAAACCAATACAGACAGGCGACCAAGTATGCTCCCAGCTTAAACAGATAGTCCCTGCGCCGGATATGGATCCGCTCATGAGTAATCACATAGGGATAGCTTTTATCCTCCATATTCGAGGGCAGATAGATTTTGGGCGCAAAGCAGCCCAGTACAAAGGGCGTCTCAATGCCGTCCGCCAGATAAATTCCCTCTCCCCAGCCCTCCAGACGAAGACTGCAGCGGAGTTTCTTTTTCAATTTATAATAAGAAAACAGACCATACCCCATGAGCAGGGCGCTGACCGTTATCCATATCCCCACAATAACAGTCCAAAGGGAGAGCTGCCTTGCATTACCATAGGCTTTAGCTATAGTTTCCTCAAATTCCGCGGAATAATCCAACCCTTGCAAAGCCACATCTCCCGGCCGGGCAGATTGTGCATCCTGTCCCTCTCCAGACATATCGTACCCATTTGCCGAAATATCCTGCCTTCCGAACATACTCTTCCAATCCACTGAAATCTCCTGCCCCTGGGCATATTGACCGTCTCCTGCCGGATTCCCCAAAACATCCGGCGCATCCCGGCCGTCCGCATACAGCATGTTCTCCACCGCCCTGACCAGGCCGCTCTCCTGGGGCATCAGCCCCCAGCGGGCCTCCATCTGCAAGGGCAGCAAAAGCCGGATAAACAGGATTGCCCACAATCCATAAGCATACTTCTTAGGGACCCTGCCCAATGCAAATATCCCCCGGACTGCCAGCAGCACCGCAAAAATGATTGCCGCCTGGCCGCTGATATTGATCACGCCCATAACCAACTCTTTCATTACCGCTTCTCCTCTCCCGTCAAATCATCGGCTTTCTTCAATAATCTGCCTCAGCTGCCGGATCTCCTCGTCACTGAGCTTTCGCCTGGAGGTAAAAGCCGTCAAAAATCCTGGCAGAGAACCCTGGAAAGAACGCTCCACATAGGCTTCGCTCTGTCTGCCATAGAACTCCTCCTTGGGCATTTGCACCACCACTGTTCCCTTCTCATTGGAAAACAGTCCTCTCTCACTCAGCTTTTTCAGCACAGTGTATGTAGTAGTCCGTTTCCACTCCAGCTGCTGCTGGCATATCCTGACCAACTCCGCCGTGGACAGCGGCGCGTGCTCCCACACAATATCCGCAAATCTGCTCTCCACCACGCCCAATGTGTAATCTTCCATCTTTATGCCCCCTTCTTAATTATGGATGTTCCGCATCTGTGTCTATTGATTATAGACTTTAGTCTATCACTTATAGTCAGAACTGTCAATTCCAATATTATCAATTGATCTGCCCCCATATTGCCGGTAAGTAGACCCCCCATACTCCATCCAAAACTTGTCTAGCAGCCAGCCCCGCCCTAATACCAATGCCAAGATTGCTCGCCAACCCCTAACTTACATATAT
>CAMWTF010000331.1 GCA_947177105.1 uncultured Lachnospiraceae bacterium
GTACAGAAACAGCTCTTTTCCGGGAATGCCCTCCCCCAAAAGCACAAATCCCAGGCCATACAGCCCCCCGCAGAGCAGATGGAACAGCAGCAGATTGGTACAGACAACGCACCATTTTGCCCAGACCACCTTTCCTCTGGCTATGGGCAGAGAAAACAGAAACTCGCTGGTATGCCCATCCTCCTCCTTGCTCAGGATGTTCATGCTGACCACGGCGGCAAACATGGCGCCGCCCAGCTCATGGATGGTTCCCACTTCCGTGGCGTAAAAGCCCTTCAGGGTCGCAATACTCAGCTGATCCATACCAAAAGCCGCCGAGAAAGCTCCCATGGCGGCAAAGCTCTCAGCCATGCCCGCCATCTCCTCCTGCATACTGGAATATAAGAGAATGCAGGCCATCCCCATGCCGCCCACACAGACCGACCACAGCAGCAAGGTTTTCCAATATTGTTTCATTTCGTGTATGTATATTTGTCGCATATTGTCCTCCATGTCGCTTTACGCCTTGTAATATTCAATAAACGCTTCCTCCAGAGAGGGCTCTTCAATCAGCAGTTCCGTGATGTCATGGCCCTCCAGTTCCCGGTACAGTTCATTTAGGTCCCTGTCATACAAAAACTCCTCCTGTCTGCCGTCCCTCACCCATTTGATCCGCTTGGCCCTGGCTTTCGTGAGCGCCGCCACCGTCTCCACACATTGCAGCTGTCCCTCTTTCATGATTGCCACATGGTCGCAATAGCGCTTTACCTCCGGCAGCACATGGGTGGACAGCATACAGGTGGCCCCCTGGTCCACATATTCCCGGATCAATTCGAAAAAGGCGGTCTGCATCAGCGGATCCAGGCCGCTGGTGGGCTCGTCAAACACAAACAGCCGGGGCCTGTGCTGCATGGCGCAGACAATACTCACTTTCTTGCGGTTTCCCAGGGACAGTTCCCGGATCTTCTTCTCCGTGTCCACCTGCAGCCGCTCACAGAGCATTCCGGCCTCCTGTGTACAGTCCACTCCCCGCACCCGGGCCGCCAGACGGATAACATCCCTGACCTTCATGGCAGGATAGAACATAGCCTCCGACGGCATGTAACCCACCTGTGCCAGTATCTCCTCCCTATGGCGGCGGATATCCTTTTGAAACAGCCTGATCCGGCCGCTGTCAAAGCGGATAAAACCCAGCATCGCCCGTATGGTAGTGGACTTTCCCGCGCCGTTGGGTCCCAGAAATCCAAAGACTTTCCCCTGCTCCACGTTGAAGCTGAGATCCATGACTCCTCTGTTTTTCCCATAATTTTTTGTCATATGGCTGATTTCTATCACTGTTTTTTCGTTGTTCATTTTTCCCTCCCTGCCTGGGGTATCCTGTCCTTTGGCGTCCGGGATCCGTCCCGCCCCTGAAATGCCCGCAGGTCCTCATTCAATTGCTTCGCATCCAGCGTCCTCTTGACCTTATAGACCAGAAATCCGCAGATATAGGCCAGCGTCATAAAAAGGGCATAGAGAACTGTGACAAAACCGCGCCTGTCAAACCACCCTCCCAGATAAGAAGCCGCCGTATAGATTCCCACACAGAGCAGCAGGAAACCTATCTCCCTAAGTCCCCATCGGTCCGCCTCGTCAAAATTGGCCAGTATATACTTTTGAAGATATCCCATACCATAGGTCAGGAAAATCATTTCCCCCATGTGCAGAATGCTGGCCTCCATACTCCCGCACAGGAGCCTGTACATGGAATAAAAGAACAGAATACAGAAAAAATAGAGACATGCTTTGAACTCAATCCCGATTTCCACCGCCAGATAGCGCTCCAGCAGAGACATCTTTGCCCTCTCTTTCACTCCCTCTTCTCTTTTTTTCACATTGCTTTCCTCCCTGTCCACGGTATTCTTCTTATTCTATCTTGCTCCCTTTAGCCGCTTTCGAAAGTCCGACGCATAGGTCCTGGATATCATAATGCGCTCCCCACTGCACATAGTAGCTTCAATGCGGTTGGAGGCCAGGCTTCTCAGCTCCCTGACCTTGTCGATATTCAGAATCATGGACTTGCTGCAGCGGAAAAAATTAACCGCGCCCAGCAGCTGCTCCAACTGCGCCAGAGAATACTCCATCTGAAACACCTCCGACTCCGTATATGCAAAAGTCTTCCCCTCCACGCTCTCCACATACAGGATCTGTGGGGGCTCCAAGATTCTCCGTATGCCGTCTTTATTGCCGATTAACTTCCTGTCCTGAGACTCCAGAAAGCGGATCAGCTGCTCCATCTCCGCCGATGGACTATGACAGCGCAGGATCACTTCATTTTCCCCCTGGGAGATATGTTCTATAGTGTATTTCATGCGGGACTCCTTTCAGCCGGGAAATTATGTGGATCGCCATACACGTTTCTGACTGGCAAGATTATTGTAGCAATTCCTTGCTCCGGGCACAAGCCCGCCAGGGGCAAGTGACACTTTTTTCCGCTTGAACGGCACTCTGCCCACAACCGGGGAAACCGCTCAAAAGAGGCTGTGACATATCATCTGGACCAATGAATAACAGGAAAGCCATTGTAAAATTACAATGGCTTCTCAAAGGCCAGCCCCTTAATGTCTTCCCTGCTGGCAGTATTCAGTAAAGCTTTCATGAACAATCACACGGGATAATTCGGATCCTGCTCATTCATCTTCTCTATCACACAATGATGCGGCTTATCTGGATTATTTCTGTCATAATTAATCCCTACTAACAGGATTTCTCCGGTGTAACCCTCCAATGCCTGGGTGTAATGCCGATCCTTTATCTGCCGCAAAGCACTGTCTGCTGACTTATTATATTTCAGTTCCACCACCAGCGCCGGTTTTCCCGTATGCGCAAGCGGCAGAAATATAATATCTGCAAATCCCCGCCCCGTAGGCATCTCCCGGATCAGTCTGTAGTCTTTTCTCGCACTGTAGTACGCCAGCCCTATGGCACAGCTTAAGGAATTTTCATCATTATAGGTCAGTATGGACGCTACCTCCATATGTGCCCTGTCAAGTCCTCTGGCTACGCTTTCCCCGTCGCATAAAAGCGTGTCCTCCAGCAATCTCTCTGATGCTTTCAAGACCCTCATGACCTCCGGCCAGCCGCCTACACTCATGGCATTCTCAAACTCTTCAATAATTTCCTTGTTTGGGATAAATGCCTCTTTCACATCCGAGTCATAGGCGAGATACCCCAAATGGATCAGCAGCGTCAGTACGTCATCCTTCGTCTTGAAATTGCGCATATCGTTCTGAAAGCTGCGTGTGTTCACCTTGATGCGCCCACCGCCAAGCATCCTCACTATGTCCGCCCGAAGACCGTCAAAATCCATATCCATATAAATTTTCAGCGCGTCATAAGTTTCCGTGGATGTCCAGTAACTTGAAAAAGCCTGACAGCTCATGGCCGCCACCACCGACC
>CAMWTF010000332.1 GCA_947177105.1 uncultured Lachnospiraceae bacterium
ACTTATGGGAGACAGGGATGGAAAAGCCGCTGCATATCCCCATGCAGAAACCGATAATCAGAAAATTAACCGAGCCCGTGGCTCCCACCGCCGCCAAATTGTCCGTCCCCAGAAAACGGCCCACGAT
Organism: uncultured Lachnospiraceae bacterium; assembly: GCA_947177105.1. Classification (GTDB taxonomy): domain Bacteria; phylum Bacillota; class Clostridia; order Lachnospirales; family Lachnospiraceae; genus Acetatifactor. The sequence goes on from CAMWTF010000332.1 coordinate 128, forward strand.
CACCGTGTCCACCAGATTGTAAAACTGCTGAAACAGAAAGCCGAACAAAAGCGGGATGGAAAAGCCCAGAATCAGCTTCATGGGCGAACCCTTTGTCATATCCTTGACCATAACGCACTACCTCTTCCTGCAAAACCTTAGAAGGCCCACATGGGCACTTCCTTTTGCCAAATAGAGAGTATAGGCGCAGTCCGGCAAATGTGCAATATGTTTTTTGTCATATTTTGTTCTTTTTACAGAACAATGCACTGCGGTTAGGAAAGGAATCCCCTGTCAGCACAAAAGGCGGAATCTGGCTTTCCCCATGCAATGTATCGTATTTAGCGCTGAGAGATTGAGAAAAGGGCAGAGACTTGCGTCTCCGCCCCGTATTTTTGCTCGCCCTGATTAGCAGAAAGGATTCTCTGTAGGATAAGGCAGGCTCTTAGGCTGGTTGTAGTTCAGATCCTCCACAGGTACGCCGATGAACTTGAACACCTCATACAGTGCCTTGCCGAAGTGGCCGAAGGCCACTGCGCCGTGGTGAGGATAATTCTTCTCAATCAACACATGGCGGTAGAAGCGTCCCATCTCAGGGATGGCGAACACACCGATGGATCCGAAGGACTTGGAGGGCACATTCAGTACTTCGCCCTGGGCGATGTATGCGCGCAGCTTACAGTCAGCGGTGGACTGCAGACGATAGAAGGTGATCTCGCCGGGAGCGATATCTCCCTCCAGAGTGCCGTTGGTAACCTCGATGGGCAGATTTCTGGCCATGATCTTCTGGTACTTCATCTCGCAGAAGGCCAGCTTCTTGGAGCAGGTGTTGCCGCAGTGGAAGCCCATGAAGGTATCCTTGTGGGTGTAAGGGAACTTGCCCTCGATGGATTCCTTGAACATGTCCGCAGGTACGGAGTTGTTGATATCCAGCAGAGTAACCGCATCCTGGCTTACGCAGGTGCCGATAAACTCGGACAGGCAGCCATAGATATCCACTTCGCAGGATACCGGGATGCCCATGCCGGTCAAACGGCTGTTTACATAGCAGGGAACAAAGCCAAACTGGGTCTGGAACGCAGGCCAGCACTTGCCGGCGATGGCAACATACTTGCGGTAGCCTCTGTGAGCCTCCACCCAGTCAAGCAAAGTCAACTCGTACTGAGCCAGCTTCTCCAGCACTTCGGGCTTCTTGTTGCCCGCGCCCAACTCCTGGGCCATCTCTTCCACTTTGGCAGGGATTCTCTCGTCTCCGGCATGTTTATTGAAGGACTCGAACAGATCCAACTCGGAGTTCTCCTCGATCTCAACGCCCAGATTGTACAGCTGCTTGATAGGTGCGTTGCAGGCCAGGAAATTCAAGGGTCTGGGGCCGAAGGAAATGATCTTTAAGTCGGAAAGGCCCACAATGGCCCTGGCAATGGGAACAAACTCATTGATCATGTCGGCGCACTCCTCGGCAGTGCCCACAGGATACTCAGGGATATATGCCTTGATGTTGCGCAGCTTCAGATTATAGCTTGCATTCAGCATACCGCAGTACGCGTCGCCTCTGCCGTCCATCAGATCAGCCTGGCTCTCCTCAGCGGCTGCCACAAAGATGGAAGGACCGTCAAAATGCTTGGCCAGCAGGGTCTCGGAGATCTCGGGGCCAAAGTTGCCCAGGTATACGCACAGGGCATTACAGCCGTTCTTTTTCACATCCTCCAGAGCCTGTACCATATGGATCTCGCTCTCCACGATACAGATGGGGCACTCGTAGATGTCAGTCTCATCATACTTGGCCTTGTAAGCTTCCACCAGGGCCTTTCTTCTGTTCACAGACAGACTCTCCGGGAAACAGTCGCGGCTCACGGCCACGATACCGATTTTAATTTTGGGTAGATTGTTCATTGTACTCTCCTCCATTCATTTTTTCATTCCGCATATTCCCTGCCGTCGCACAATATCCGTGATCCACATGTGCCCGCCCGGGCATCCGTATACTGATCCCTGTGCCGTCAGGAAACGTGCTGTTTAGCTTCAGCGCATACTCTGTTCAGAAGAGTTATGCTTTTAACTCATTATACCGCACTACTCGTTTACATTCAAGTTCTTTCCCTTTAGTCCGATATAACTTCCCGCGTCCAGGCCGCCCTCCGCATGGCCGATGAGCCACTTATTCTTGGCGGTCAGCAGCGCATCCTCATTGGCGGCGGCAGCGGCCAGATCCGCATGGGACTTCTCCAGAGGATAGTTAGTTCCCTTAGGCAGCACCACCGCCACCTGGAAACCTGCGCCATTCACGCCGCAGGGCGCATAGTGCAGGGTGGTTGCGTAGATCTCCACGCCCACGCCCGCAGGCACCAGGAATGCCTCCATCTTGGAAGTGTCATAGGTGAAATCCTCCTGGATATCCTGCTGCATGCCCAGAATCAGGATGGCATCGGTGGCGGCGATATTCAGTTCGCTGCTCCTGTGGTACTCCACTGCGTTCAGCAGTTCATTGTGGCCGTTGCAGTAGCCGATCTGAATGGGCAGTTCGCCGAAGGCCGCCGTGGTCAGCGCCTCCATGGCGGAAGTGGCCTCCAGGGCCTCCACGCTGGGCTCGTACACCACGCCCTCGGGCACGGGCTGCCCGCTCAGGACCTCAACCAGTCCGGTCAGGTCCACATTGGTGATCTGCCGCCCGTACTTGCGGAAAGCGGGATCAGTGATGGGTAATATTTTCATGATTTCCTCTTTTCTGCATATCGCAGACAGGGCCTGCGATATTGCGTTGAATATATATTTGGAAATTATATTCCAAATGTTTCTTCCTTTTGCGCCCCTTGGGCGCGGATCCAACAACATTGAAGCTGTTGCCTTGCGTTTTAGCAAAACCATATTCTGCCGTTGACTGTATACTGCCGATGACGGAAATTATAAAGTCCAGTCCTGAAAATCCACTCCCAGAAACTTCCTGTCGCGAAAGCCAATGCAAATACCATGTTCCTCATCACATTTGCAGTCTCCGAAAAAGGATATTTCAGGATAAACAAAACCAGACTTTGACTGCGGCACCCCTGTGACATTGATTGCGATGGCAAAAATGTCCAGTTCCTCCTCCAGATCTTCCTCGTCAATCACTTCGTCGCCAACCATTTCATATTGTTCATTGCACCATGCAGCTATTTCCTTTTTATAGTCGGCTATATCGACATTTTCGACAAACCAGTTCAGGCAGGCGATTTCCTCCTCGCTCAAAGCCTCTCTGTCGTAGTCGGTGGAGAAGACCTCAACATCTCTTTCTCTGCCGAACAGGTTTATCTTAATATG
>CAMWTF010000333.1 GCA_947177105.1 uncultured Lachnospiraceae bacterium
TTTCAGGTGTCAGTGTATCAGCTGCTGGGACTGAGGCCCCTGGAGGGGGAGACTTATGTGCCAGAGAGGACGGGCACACGGGATTTCTGGAATCAGAAGCGGGAGTACCTGCTGCGTACCCGAAAAGGATATTATAACGAGGATTATGTGGAATTCCTGATAAAAAAAGTCTGGAAATTGGAGAAGCCGGTGTCTGTGCTGGACTGCGGCTGCGGATATGGGTATCTGGGGCTTCTGTTTTTGCCCTGGCTGGCGGAGGGCAGTAGCTATACCGGGATTGATTTTGCCCAAGAACTGATTGCCACAGGGCAGGAGATTTTCCGGGAGAGGCAATTGAAGGCGGAATTTATTCAGGAGGATGTGTTTACCTATGAGAGGAGACAGCAATATGATGTGGTAATCTGCCAGGCAGTACTGCGACATCTGGACAATCCGGAGGACTTTATTCAAAAGATGATCCGGATGGCCAAGCCCGGCGGATATGTGATCTGCATTGACGCCAACAGGGAGTTTGAGTGTGACGGGCTGTATATCGACGGCATGGACTACCAGGTGTTGTGCAGGCATGACGGTTTGGAAAAAAAGTGGGCGATGGAGCTGGAGAAGCAGGGGAGAGACTATGCGGTGGCCATCCGCACTGCCCATATTATGAAAAAGCTGGGGCTGCAGGAAGTGGACGTGCGGATGAATGACCGGGTGGAACTGGTGACGCCGGATCGGCCAGAGTACGAAGAGAAAAAGAGAGATTTTCTGGACTACAACGACTGGAACACGGGACTCAGCGACCGGGAGAGGGAGCAGGTGATTCTGCACTTGCTGTCCCACGGCTTGGACCGACGGGAAGCCCAGCAGTACTGTGACCGCAACAGAGTTATCACCGCTTTTTTCCGGGAGCATCAGGCGGCAGGCTATACTTTTGTAAAGGGGCATATGATCACTTATGGGAAGAAGAGTATTGCTGATTGACATGTATGGGGTGATTATAGAGGAGAGCAAAGGAAATTTTATTCCCTATACTCTGGCGCATTTCCCGGAGGCGGAGCATCAGAGGCTGATCCGGGCTTTCCGCCAGGAGCAGCTATTCACCCGGGCGGGAAATGGGGAGATGGGGTCGGAGGAGTTTCTGACGAGGCTTGGATGTAAAGACCCTGCGGGGGCCATGCGGGACTATCTGGAAAATTGGCTTACACTGGATCCGGGATTTAAGCCCTTTGCGGAGAGGCTTAGCCGGGGGGACTGCGATTTTGTGCTGCTCTCCAATGATGTGGCGGAGTGGAACACCTGCCTGATGGAACTGCGCGGACTGGGCGTATACTTCAGGGATGTGGTTGTCAGCGGACAGATACATATGCGAAAGCCCCAGGAGGAGATTTTCCGATATACCCTGAATCGGCTGGGCTGCACAGCCCGGGAATGCATCTTTGTGGATAATTCAGCGGCCAATCTGCAGGCGGCGCAGCGGCTGGGAATCCGCACGGTGCATTTTAACCGGGACGGAGAGCCCTATGAGGGCTGTCAGGTGGAGGACTTTCAGGAGCTGGCGCATGTATTGGAGACGGAACCCAGATAAACAGTGTACTCTCAAAATAGTACACTGTTCCCGGAAAGGGAGTTTCGCGATTGCTTAAAACTATAATAGAACAAAAGGAGAAGAGATCATGGCGGAAATTTTGTGCTCTACAGGGGCGCTGATTGGCAAAAAGAATAACAGGGACTATCATCTGATAGAGAAATTAGCAAGGCAGCTGCACTGTGATGGGTATGAATTTATGATGTACAGCTCCTGGTACGGGGAATGGGAGATATTGGCGGATTATCTGGCCGGTCTGAGCTTGTATATGCCGGTGATGCATTGCGATAAGCGGATTGGGGAGGCTGTCAGCCAGGGGGAAGATGTGACAAGCGAAAGTAGTGACGCCATGGAAAAATATCGGGTGAACTGCGAATTGGCCCGGCGGATTGGGGCAAAGGCATTGGTTTTACATCTGTGGGGCGGCATGGCCTCTGACCAGCGCTTTGACTACAACCTGCGGGCTTATCCCAGACTGCGGGATGCGGCCGAAGACTATGGGCTGGATTTGCTGGTGGAAAACGTGGTTTGCAATAAGGAAAATCCGCTGAAACATCTGGACCAGCTGGCGCAGGCTTACCCCTGTGCGCATTTTGTGTGGGATACCAAGATGGCGGCTTTTCATCAGGAAGAAACCCTGCTGTACAGGCAGGATTATGCCTGGCTCTGGCAGCAGGGTCATATCCGTCATTACCATGTGAATGACTATGACGGTGGTTATATGGATTGGAGCAGACTCAATGGAGCCGTGCTTCCCGTGGGGGCGGGGCATATTGATTTTGACGCCTTTTTCCGGCATATCCGCCACATAGGGTATGACGGCAGCTTTACCGTGGAGGCTACGGCCTTTGGGGACGACGGCTCTGTGGACGTGGAGATGCTGAACCGGTGCTTTGGGCGGATCCGGGAAGGTCTTAATCTGTGAATATACTGTATGGCCTGTTTATTGCAGGTTATCTACAGCCTCACAGACCAGATTTATCAGCTGGTCAGGAGACATTTCTCCCAGCTCCTGACTGTCTGCCCCGGCGTCCCGTTGTCTGACAGATACAGTGTGATTGCGTTTTTCCTTTTCCCCTACAATGAGCATATAGGGAACCCTGTCCATTCGGGCCTCCCGGATTTTATATCCAAGTTTTTCATCCCTCTCGTCAATTTCCACACGAATGTTCCGTTTTCTCAGCTGTCCCGCAATCTCCTTCGCATAGTCCAGATACTTGTCGGAGACGGGCAGTACCTTGACCTGAACAGGGGACAGCCACAGGGGAAATTTCCCGGCATAGTGTTCGATCAGGATGCCGATAAAGCGCTCGATGGATCCAAAGATCACCCGGTGCAGCATGATAGGGCGGTGTTTCTCGCCGTCTGCTCCTGTATATTCTATGCCAAATCTTCCTGGCAATTGGAAGTCCAGCTGGATGGTTCCGCACTGCCAGGTTCTGCCGATGGAATCCCTCAGATGGAAATCCAGCTTCGGCCCGTAGAACGCGCCGTCCCCCTCGTTTATCACATAGGATTTTCCCATTCCGTTCACTGCATCCGTCAATGCTTTTGTAGCAAGCTCCCACTCTTCGTCACTTCCAATGGAATCATCAGGTCTGGTGGACAGTTCAATCTCATAGGAAAATCCGAATTTGTCATAAACTTCATCTATGAGCCGTATAACCCCACGGATTTCATCCTGCACCTGCTGCCGCGTCATGAAAATATGAGCGTCATCCTGGGTGAGACAGCGCACCCTCATCAGGCCATGGAGAGTCCCGGATTTTTCGTGCCGATGTACCAGTCCCAGTTCTCCCATTCTCAAGGGAAGATCACGGT
>CAMWTF010000334.1 GCA_947177105.1 uncultured Lachnospiraceae bacterium
GGCAACCACAGTGCTGGGAGTGCTGAAAGGCTGCTCCTTTGTGAGGGTGCATGACGTGAAGGAGAATGTGCGCGCCATCCGCATGATCAGGGCGATTCTGGAGGAGAAGAAGCCTGAAATGTGAACTTTGAGGAGGATAGCGGGATGCATCAAAAGAAGGAATGGGACGAGATACATATTGACGATCTGGAGGTCTATGCCCACCACGGGGTTTTCCCGGAGGAAAAGGAAAAAGGGCAGCTTTTTTATGTGAATCTGGCGCTGTATACAGACACTCGCAGAGCCGGGCAGCAGGATGAACTGACTCTGTCCACCCATTATGGGGAGGTGTGCCATCTGGTGACAAAATGGATGCAGGAACACACCTATGATCTGATTGAGACGGTGGCTGAGACAGTGGCGCAGCAGATACTGCTGCAGTACCCTCTGGTACATGCGCTGGATGTGGAGATCCGCAAGCCCCAGGCCCCCATCGGTCTGCCCTTTGGGAGCGTGTCCGTCAAGATTCACCGGGGCTGGCATCATGTGTATGTGGCGCTGGGATCCAACATGGGGGATCGAAAAAAATATCTGCAGATGGGTGTGAATGCCATGGGGGAGCGGAAGGACATCCGGCTGAAAGCGGTATCCTCCTGGCGGCAGACTGCGCCCTATGGCGGGGTGGAGCAGGAAGATTTTTTAAACGGGGTCATGGAGATACAGACTCTGCAGACACCCCAGGAACTGCTGGATTATCTGCATGAGGTAGAACAGAGGGCGGACCGGAAGAGGGAACTGCACTGGGGCCCCCGCACACTGGATCTGGATATCCTGCTGTATGACGACCTGGTGATGGAGACAGAGGAACTGATCCTTCCCCATGTGGACATGCAGAACAGGGATTTTGTGCTGGGACCTATGGCGGAGATCGCGCCCTGGGTGCGGCACCCGGTGTTGGGACTGACCATGGGGCAGCTGTATGCACAGCTTACATCCGACAAGCGTATGGGAAAAAATATATGAGAAGCTGACACGGATAATGCGCGCCTACCGGGAGGTTGGGAGCCGCCGCAGGCAGCGCAGGGCAAATCGGGCGCACAGCCCGGTGAAAAGCCCGGTGACGATGCCGCTGATCAGCAGATAGGGCAGATAGACCAAAACCCCCGGCACAGCCGTGATCAGCAGCGCTGCCAAAATCTGTCCTATATTGTGGAAAATGCCGCCCAGTATACTGGTCAGTTCCGGGAAACGCCTGTGCAGCAGTCGGCTGGCAAGAGTCATGGCCGCGAAGCAGAGCAGTCCGCCGCAGAGACTGTACAGCAGGCTCATGGCCTGCCCAAAGAGCAGGGCGGACAGCAGGACGCGGGCCAGCAGCACCAGTGCGGCATCTTTGGCAGTATAGAGATGAAGCACCAGCAGAGTGATGATATTGGCAAGCCCCAGCTTGATGCCGGGAAGGGGCGCCACGGGGGGCAGCAGACTTTCCACAGAATATATGGCCAGGGCCAGAGCGGTAAACAGGGCCAGGACAGTGAGTTTGCGTGTATGCATAGATTCTCCTCAATATTGATATTTCAGGTAAGTTATCCATTCCCTGTATTAGGTAATTGCGAAACGTTCTCCGCAAGTGACGTGGTTAGTCATGCCCATCCACTGCTATTGGAAAAGGTGTTTCGCAATCGCCTGTCTGTCAATAGGCGACGGCATCCGGGGAATTGTAGGAAGAAGCGGGGGCGCCGGGCTGCAGTTCAATTACCAGCCGGTGGGGAAGGCAGGTGATGGGCAGCAGGGAATCGGTGACGCGGCCCTGCAGGACACAGATCTGGTCTGGGCAGTCCGCTTCGACGATGGCGATTCCGCCCGGGGATACTTCTATAATGTTGTAGCCCCCATTGGCGGCATCTAGGGTGAAACGATATGTTTCCGTCACCTGATCAAGGGGAATAGTCTGCAGAAGGCGGCCATCCTGATAGAGGCAGGCGGTGAAGGCGTCCGAACCTTGTATGCTGCTTTGCCGCAGATACAGGATCAGAACACAGCAGCCCAATATAGTGATAATGCCGCCGGCCAGCAGCCAGACTCTTTTGGATAAGGTATTCATCAGGGGTTCCTTTCATAGTAGATGGTGACGGATTGTCTGTTTTATGAATAACAGTATAGCAGAAAGCGAAGGGAAAATGAAGCGCAAGATTCGGGGAAGAAGAGATATAGGGATATGGACTGCGACAGTCCTGCTGGCGCTGGCGTTTTGCCTGTCCGGCTGCGGCGCCGCCCCTGTCCGGCAGCAGACCAGCGTGGATACGGCTATGGGCACCATAGTGACCCAGACATTGTATGTGCGGCAGGAGAGAGGGCACACAGGAAAAGAGAGTGAAGCGGAAGGAGGGACAGAGGGCGAGAGCGCTTTTGTCATGGAGCTTCTGGCGCAGCTTGAGCAGCAGGAACTGTCCTGGAGGATTGAGGACTCGGAGCTGGCCAGAATCAATGCCCGGGCGGATACCGGGGCAGATGTCTCCATGGAGGAAGAGCCGGATGTTATCCCTGTGTCTTCCTCCATGCAGGATATTCTCGGGCAGATCTGGCAGATTTCCACAGACAGCGGCGGCGCCCTGGACGTGACCCTGGGCAGACTGAGCCGCTTGTGGAACCTGGACGAACTGGCGGTTTCGGCGGGGAAGGGACAGACTCATATCCCCGCCGCCGAGCAGATTCAGTCTGCCCTGGAGGACACCGGTTTTGAGCGGGTGCGGCTTTCAGAGGGAACGATCACCCTCCCTGCGGGAATGCAATTGGATCTGGGAGCCGTGGGAAAAGGCATTGCCTGTGATCGCATCAGTGCCTACTTACACAGTAGGCCCCAGGTCACCGGGGCTGTGGTGGCGGTGGGAGGCAGCGTGGTAACCTATGGGGAAAAGCCTGACGGCAGCCCCTGGAAGGTAGCGATTATGCATCCCCGTGAAGAGGGAAACTATCTGGGTATCCTGTCTTTGACTGGTGAGCATTATATTTCCACTTCCGGGGATTATGAGCGGTATGTGATGGCGGAGGGGGTGCGTTACCACCATATTTTTGACCCTGTTACCGGCTATCCCGCCCGCAGCGGCCTGTGCAGTGTCACCATCGTCTGTGACAGCGGCTTGCAGGCGGACGCCCTCTCCACGGCCTGCTTTGTGCTGGGGGCGGAGCGGGGGCTGGATCTGGCAAAATCCTACGGAGCAGAAGCCCTGTTTGTGGACGAGGTAGGCACACTGTATATGACGGAGGGGATGAGGGAGATATTTTCCGCCGGACAGTAGGTATCTTCCGTACTTAGCCAGCGAGGGACGCTTCAGAGTCGTTGAATATTGACAATTGGTGGACATTTTTGTTAATATCTATACGGAGTTTCCCGGGGAATACATATTGC
>CAMWTF010000335.1 GCA_947177105.1 uncultured Lachnospiraceae bacterium
GCCCACTCCCGTGAGTCAGGTATTCTTCCTGCTGTTGTATCTCTTATTATACATAGCGTCATGCAATTGTCAAGCATTTCCAAAAATTTTTAACATACCTATTCTAAAACACATATTTATAATAGAAGAAACTATTTTACAAAAATTTTACACAAATTTAACATAGTCCCTGGCTCGCAATCCGTTGCATTTTTGCTTTTTCTGTCGTATAATGTCGGGGAATGCTTAAAAGTAAGCCTCCATTCATAGATTGAATAGATGGCTGTGAAATATTGAATTGATCCAGAAAGGATGTTTTACATGAACAATAACTGTATGAGCTGCGATGCCGAAAACCTGCATCTCCCCGAATACACCCTGGGCATTGACATCGGTTCCACCACGGTCAAGCTCGCCATATTAGATAAGAACCACGAAATTCTTTTCTCCGACTACGAGCGGCACTATGCCAATATCCGAGAGACTCTGTCCTCCCTGCTGCAGAAAGCTTACGACAGGCTGGGCAACGCTATGCTGCACCCCATGATCACCGGCTCCGGGGGACTGACCCTGGCGAATCACCTGGGCGTTCCTTTTACCCAGGAGGTCATCGCCGTAGCCACTGCCCTGAAGGAGTTGGCCCCCAAGACCGACGTGGCCATCGAGCTGGGCGGCGAGGATGCCAAGATCATCTATTTTGAAGGCGGCAATGTGGAACAGCGTATGAACGGTATCTGCGCTGGTGGTACAGGCTCCTTTATCGACCAGATGGCCTCCCTGATCCAGACGGACGCGGCGGGCCTGAACGAGTACGCCAAAAATTACCAGTCTCTGTACACCATCGCCGCCCGCTGCGGCGTGTTTGCCAAGACCGATATCCAGCCTCTGATCAACGAGGGAGCCACCAAGGAAGATTTGGCAGCCTCCATCTTCCAGGCTGTGGTGAATCAGACCATCTCCGGCCTGGCCTGCGGCAAGCCCATCCGGGGACATGTGGCTTTCCTGGGAGGTCCCCTGCACTTTCTATCGGAGTTAAAAAAAGCCTTTATCCGTACGCTGAAACTGGATGAGGAACATATCATGGATACGGACAACTCTCACCTCTTCGCCGCCATGGGATCTGCCATGAACGCCAAGGAGGAAGTCAGCTACACCATGGAGGAAATGGTGGCAAAACTCTCCGTCGATATCAAGATGGAGTTTGAGGTGGAGCGCATGGAACCCCTCTTTGCCAGTCAGGAGGAGTATGACGCATTCCAGGCCCGCCACGCCCGGCATAAAGTGGGCACCGGGAACCTGGCCTCCTACCACGGCAACGCCTTTCTGGGCATTGATGCAGGCTCCACCACCACCAAGATCGCCCTGGTAGGGGAGGATGGCTCCCTGCTGTACTCCTTTTACAGCAGCAATGACGGCAGCCCGTTAAAGACTGCCATTCGCTCCCTGAAGGAGATTTATCAGCAGCTGCCGGAGGATGTGCAGATCGTCCGCTCCTGCTCCACCGGCTACGGCGAAGCCCTGATGAAGGCAGCTTTCCTGCTGGACGACGGGGAGGTGGAGACAGTGGCCCACTACTACGCCGCCGCTTTTTTCAATCCCCAGGTGGACTGCATCCTGGATATCGGCGGCCAGGATATGAAATGTATCAAGATCAAGAACCAGACCGTGGACAGTGTGCAGCTCAACGAAGCTTGCTCCTCCGGCTGCGGCTCCTTTATAGAGACTTTTGCGAAATCCCTGAACTACAGCGTTCAGGATTTTGCCCAGACGGCCCTGTTTGCCCAGCATCCCATTGACCTGGGCACCCGCTGTACCGTGTTTATGAACTCCAAGGTAAAACAGGCCCAAAAGGAAGGGGCCAGTGTTGCGGACATCTCCGCGGGACTGGCCTACTCGGTGATCAAGAATGCCTTGTTTAAGGTAATCAAGGTGTCCGACGCCTCGGAACTGGGCAAAGAGATCGTGGTTCAGGGCGGTACTTTCTACAATGATGCCGTTCTGCGCAGCTTTGAAAAAATCGCGAACTGTGAAGCCATTCGCCCGGATATCGCAGGTATCATGGGCGCTTTCGGCGCGGCTCTGATCGCCCGGGAACGCTACACACAGTGCTGCGGAACAAAATACAGTGAAAATACTGGCACTGACAATTGCGAAGTTTGCGGTGATAACTGCAGCGGCAACGCCAGCTACCAGACCTCCATGCTTTCCTATGAGCAGATCTGCAACCTGCAATTTGACACCAGCATGGCAAAATGCAAGGGCTGCACCAACAATTGCCGCCTGACCATCAACAAATTCTCCGGCGGACGGCAGTTTATCTCCGGCAACCGCTGTGAGCGGGGCATCGGCGGCCAGAAAAACGCCCACAACGTGCCCAACCTCTTTGAGTATAAACTAAAGCGACTGTTTGACTATGAGTCTCTGCCCGCCGATGAGGCTCCCAGGGGCGTGGTTGGCATTCCCAGGGTATTGAATATGTATGAGAACTACCCATTCTGGCACACCTTTTTCACCAGCCTAGGTTTCCGGGTGGTACTGTCTCCGGTATCCACCCGCCAGATCTATGAACTGGGCATTGAATCCATCCCCAGCGAATCTGAGTGTTATCCGGCCAAACTGGCCCATGGGCATGTGAGTTGGCTGATCAAACAGGGCGTAAAATTCATCTTCTACCCGGCTCTTTTTTATGAGAGAAACGAGTTTGAGGATGCCAACAACCACTACAACTGCCCTATTGTAACCTCCTACTCGGAGAATATCAAAAACAATGTGGAAGAAATAAGGAGCGAAAATATCATTTTCCGCAATCCTTTCATGGCCTTTACCAGCCAGGAGACCATCTCCGATGCCCTGATAAAGGAGTTTAGCGGACCTCAGTCCGAAGGACCCCGTTTTAGTGAAATCCCCGCTGATGAAGTGCGGGAGGCTGTGGCAAAAGGCTGGGAAGAACTGGCCGCCGCCCGCCGGGATATGCAGAAAAAGGGAGAAGAAACCCTGCAATATCTAAAGGAGACCGGGAAGCGGGGTATTGTGCTGGCAGGCCGCCCCTACCACATTGACCCGGAGATCAACCATGGCATCCCGGAGTTGATCACTTCCTATGACATTGCGGTGCTGACGGAGGATTCCATCTCCCATCTGGCTGACCCGGAACGGCCCTTGATCGTCTCCGACCAGTGGATGTACCACTCCCGGCTGTACGCCGCCGCCAGCTATGTGAAACTGGTGGAAAATCTGGACCTGATTCAGCTGAACTCCTTCGGCTGCGGCCTGGACGCAGTGACCACGGACCAGGTGAACGATATTCTGTCCGGTTCCGGCAAGATCTACACCTGTCTTAAGATTGACGAGGTAAACAATCTGGGAGCTGCCC
>CAMWTF010000336.1 GCA_947177105.1 uncultured Lachnospiraceae bacterium
CTATGAGGTCAGCCGTTCCCTGGCGGCCTGTGACGGGGCGATCCTGGTGGTGGACGCGGCCCAGGGCATTGAGGCTCAGACCCTGGCCAATGTGTATCTGGCTTTAGATCACGATCTGGATGTGTTTCCGGTGATCAACAAGATCGATTTGCCCAGCGCGGAGCCCCAGAGAGTGATTGAGGAGATTGAGGATGTGATCGGCCTGGAGGCCCAGGACGCGCCTCTTATCTCCGCCAAGAACGGTATCGGCATCGACGAGGTGCTGGAGCAGATTGTCCATAGGATACCGGCTCCCGGCGGCAGCCCGGAAAATCCCCTGCAGGCGCTGATCTTTGACTCAGTGTACGATCCCTATAAGGGAGTTATTATCTTTTGCCGCGTCATGGAGGGCACCGTGAAAAAGGGCACAAGTATCCGCATGATGGCCACCGGCGCCAAGCAGGAGGTGGTGGAGGTGGGGTACTTTGGCGCAGGGCAGTTCATCCCCTGCGAGGAACTGTCCGCCGGCATGGTGGGCTATATCACCGCATCCATCAAGAATCTTAAGGACACGGCGGTGGGGGATACGGTGACGGACGACCGCAACCCTTGCGCGGAGCCCCTGCCCGGCTACAAAAAAGTGCAGTCCATGGTGTACTGCGGCATGTATCCGGCGGACGGCGCCAAGTACCCCGATCTGCGGGATGCCCTGGAGAAGCTGCAGTTAAATGATGCTTCCCTGAACTATGAGCCAGAGACTTCCATCGCCCTGGGCTTTGGTTTCCGCTGCGGCTTTTTGGGGCTGTTGCATCTGGAGATTATACAGGAAAGACTGGAGAGGGAGTACAACCTGGATCTGGTGACCACGGCGCCGGGGGTTATCTACAAGGTACACCGGACCAACGGGGAGATCATCGAACTGACCAATCCCTCCAATCTGCCGGATCCCTCGGAGATCGAGTACATGGAGGAACCCATTGTCAACGCGGAGATTATGGTGACCAGCGAATTCATCGGCTCCATCATGGAACTCTGTCAGGAGAGGCGGGGACGGTATCTGGGCATGGAGTATATCGAGGGCTCCAGGGCTCTGCTGAAATATGAGCTGCCGCTGAATGAAATTATATATGACTTTTTTGACGCTCTGAAGTCCCGCTCCAGAGGCTATGCCTCCTTTGACTACGACTTAAAAGGCTATGAGCAGTCCAGTCTGGTGAAGCTGGACATCCTGATCAACCGGGAGGAGGTGGACGCCCTGTCTTTCATCGTCCATGCGGATTCCGCCTATGAGAGGGGGCGGAAGATGTGCGAGAAGCTGAAGGACGAGATACCCAGGCATCTGTTTGAGATTCCGATTCAGGCGGCGGTGGGAGGTAAGATTATCGCCCGGGAGACCGTCAAGGCCATGCGCAAGGATGTGCTGGCGAAGTGTTACGGCGGCGACATCACCCGGAAAAAGAAGCTGCTGGAGAAGCAGAAGGAGGGTAAGAAACGTATGCGCCAGATCGGCAATGTGGAGATCCCGCAGAAGGCTTTTATGAGTGTGCTGAAGCTGGACGATCGGAAGTAGCCGAGGCAGGAAAGAGGAAGTTTGCAAGTAAAACTTCCAAATACTGATTGGTGCAATATCGCAGGCAAAGCCAGCGATATGCATGTAGAGGTAAGTTTGGATGTTCCACATCCAAATACTGATTAACGCGATAACACGGGCGTAGCCTGTGTTATGCAGGGAAGAGGAAAGTTTGAAGAATCTGGAAATATACGTACACATTCCCTTTTGCGTCCGCAAGTGTGGATATTGCGATTTTCTGTCCGCTCCCGCGGATAGTGGCACACGGGAAAAATATGTACAGGCTCTGGAGCGGGAGATTCGGGGCAGGGCGGAGGAATACAGGGAGTATCAGGTGCCTACAGTGTTCATTGGCGGCGGTACTCCCAGTCTGTTGGGACCTGAGCGGATAGGGAGACTGCTTCATACTCTGGGCTGCTGCTACCAGATTTTGCCGGGGGCAGAGATCACTGTGGAGGCCAATCCGGGCACAGTGGATTATGATTCTCTGGCGCAGTATCGCAGCGCAGGCGTGAGCCGTCTTAGTTTGGGACTGCAATCTTCCTGGGACGAAGAATTGAAGGCATTGGGGAGGATCCATACCTGGCAGCAGTTTCTGGATGCCTATGAGGCGGCGGTGGCAGCAGGCTTTACCCATATCAATGTGGACCTGATGAGCGGCCTGCCGGGGCAGACGTCCGCTTCCTATGAGGCTACCTTGCGACGGGTGGCAGAGTTAGAACCCGGGCCGGAGCATATCTCCGCCTATAGCCTGATCCTGGAGGAAGGGACGGCATTTGCGGAGCGCTATAGGGCAGGGGAGTTGCTGCTGCCGGAAGAGGAGACGGAGAGGGAATTGTATGGGCTGACGGAACAGATCCTGCGAGAGTATGGATACCGGCGCTATGAGATTTCCAACTATGCAAAAGAGGGTCGTGAATGCCGCCACAATGTGGGATACTGGACTAGGGAAAACTATCTGGGTTTTGGCATTGGCGCCGCCTCCCTGGTGGACAACGTGAGATTTCGGAACGGGGACAGCCTGCAGGCATATCTTGAGGAACCTCTGGGGCAGCGGGAGCAGGAGCAGAAACTGACTGTGGCGGAGCAGATGGAAGAGTTCATGTTTCTGGGGCTGCGCCTGACGGACGGCATCTGGGAACAGGATTTTAGTGATGCCTTTCACTATATACCGGAGCAGGTCTATGGGGAAGTTATTTGCAGGCATGTGGCGCAGGGGCTGTTGGCCTGGCACAGCAGCCTGGAGGGCAGATATCTGCGCCTGACGGAGAGAGGGCTGGATCTGGCCAATTATGTGATGGCGGATTTTCTGGATCCTTTGGTGGTATGAACCTTCCGATAATTCTGGATGGAAGAGGGCTTTGCATGGATATGGAAAAATAAGGAGCTGCATCTCAGGAGAGTTGATGCGCATGAGGATGAAAACCTCTGGACTTTCCATTCAGAAAAATCCGGCAATTTGGGGCGGAGTGGAATAACTACTTGCCATAGCGTTAGGTGAGAACAACCGAAATAGTGGAAATTGGGAAATGCACCTGTAATGTCCCAGGCACATAGACTAGAGGTAAGAGTATCCTGTGGAGGCTACGATTGAAGACTTTTCAAAAGCCCCTGACCTCCGGAGAAGAAACCTACTATGTCCACTTGCTCAGAGAGGGAGACGCCGACCAGGCCAAAGCTGCCAAGGACATTCTCATAGAACACAATCTGCGTCTGGTGGCCCATGTGGCCAAAAAATATCAGAATGTGGATGAAGATATGGAAGATATGATATCCATAGGCTGTATTGGTCTGATTAAAGC
>CAMWTF010000337.1 GCA_947177105.1 uncultured Lachnospiraceae bacterium
GTATGATTCCCCCACGCTGTTCATCCTGCTGGAATACCGTGTGCTTCTGATTTTTGCGGCGGTGGCGGCCACACCGCTGGCGCATCGGCTTTCGGAAACCCTCTTTTGCGCTGCTGGCAGCGGCGTTGTGGCGGTTCGCAGGGTGCTGGAAAAGCTGATTCCCGCCCTGCTGCTTTTGGCATCTGTGGCCTATATTGTGGAAGCCTCCTACAATCCCTTTTTGTATTTTAGATTTTGATTGGTGCAGCGGGGTATTGATATGAAACTGGAAAATGAAAAATTTCATGCGGGCATGACGGTGGCGATGCTGGTTCTGGTGTTGCTGGTGTTTGCCGTGGCAGATCTGGTGAAGGCGGACCGCCTTTTCTCGGAGACGGAAAACAGAATATTGGCGCAGAGGCCGGAGTGGAGCCTGGAGAAGGTTTTGAGCGGCAGCTACGAGGAGGAATATGAGGCTTATGCCACGGATCAGTTTGTGAGCCGGGACACTTGGGTCATGCTTAAGACCCGAATGGATATTCTGCTGCAGAAAAAACTGATCAAAGGTGTGTATCTGGCCCAGGACGGCTATCTGATAGAACAGCATCTGCCCGAGGATTTCGACCAGCTGATGGTGAATAAGCGTCTGGGCCAGCTGCTTGAGCTGACAGAGCGGTATCCCGGGACAATGGTTATGCTGGTGCCCACGGCCGACAACATTTTGACGGATAAGCTCCCTGCTTATGCGGTCAGTTATGACCAGGGCGAATTGCTGACCCAGGTTAAAGAAAAGATAGGGGAGGAGCATGTCATTGATGTGTTCCCGATTCTGGAAGAGCACAAAGAAGAGCAGATATATTACAGGACAGATCACCACTGGACCACTCTGGGCGCTTTCTATGGCTATCAGCAGTGGACGCAGGCGATGGATTATCCTCCCCGCAATTTTGATCCCCAGGATCTGGAGACGGTTTCTGACAGCTTTTTGGGAACGCTGCATTCCCGACTTAATCTGCCCATGAAGGCCGACGAGATCCAGATTTTCCCCAGGACTACCAGCCGCAGGGTCAAAGTGGTGTATGATTTTACCAAGGAGACCACCAGTTACTATGAGCCTTCCTATTTGGAAGGCAAGAACCAGTACGGATATTTTTTGGATGACAACCATGCTTTTATAGAGATCGACACGGCCTATGTGGCCAAAGACAGGGAGTTGTTTCTGATCAAGGACTCTTACGCCAACTCATTGATTCCTATACTGGCGCCTCACTACGAGAAAATTTATGTGCTGGATCTGCGCTACTACAACGGCAGCCTGTTTTCCTTGATGGAACAGTATGTGACCAGTGAAAAGGTGGATGTGCTGGTTGTGTATAATTGCATCCATTTTATGGAGAATTTCTCTTATCATTAAATGCAGGAGGGGGACGACATGACTGTAAAAGCAGTGATATTTGACATGGACGGCGTATTGTTTGACACGGAGAAGCTATGTATGGACAGCTGGCTTGTGGTGGCCGGGGAGCAGGGAATCCCGGATATGGAAACCTTTTTCCCCGCCTGTATCGGCAGGAACCTGACAGATACGAAGGCTTTGTTTCAGAAGTTTTACGGGGATGCCTATGACTATGAAGGATTCAGAAAACAGGCTTCGGCATGGTTTCACAGCTATATAGAGCAAAAGGGCATACCGGTCAAAAAAGGTGTAAGGGAGATTCTTGATTTTCTGCGGGGAGGAGGCTATGATATTGGTCTGGCATCCTCCACCTCCCGGCCCTCTGTGGAGAGGCACCTGGAGCGGGCGGGGATCCGGTCGTATTTTCAAAACCTGACCACAGGGGATATGGTGGAACATTCCAAGCCCTGTCCGGATATCTATCTCATGGCCTGCAAAAGTCTGGGCGTGGACCCGGCACAGGCAATGGCCATCGAGGATTCCCCCAATGGAATCCGGGCGGCTCACAGCGCTGGGATGATTCCTGTCATGGTGCCAGATCTGATTGCGCCAGATCAGGAGATGCGGGAAAAGAGTGTCCTGATCTGCAGTGATTTGCTGGAAGTGATGCGGTTTCTGGACAAGTAAAGCGGATACGGGAATATGTAGTCAGGTTGCTCGGAAATTTTAACTGTTAGGCAGTATAAAATAGGAGGCGTACATATGGCGGATTTGGGCATTCCCCAGAATACCATTGCGGTACTGCAAAAATACAATTTTGTTTTTCAGAAAAAGTTCGGGCAGAATTTTCTGATTGATTCCCATGTGCTGGAAAAAATCGTGGACGCGGCGCAGATTACCAATGAGGACTGTGTGTTGGAGATCGGGCCGGGCATTGGCACCATGACCCAGTACCTGGCGGAAAGCGCCAGGGAGGTGGTGGCGGTGGAGATCGACAGGGCGCTCATTCCGATTTTGCAGGATACCCTGTCCGCCTATGACAATGTGACGGTGCTCAACGAGGATATTATGAAGGTGGACGTGGGGCGGATGGTCCAGGAGCGAAACCAGGGCAGGCCCATAAAGGTGGTGGCGAACCTGCCCTACTATATCACCACCCCCATTGTCATGAGCCTGTTGGAGAACCATGTGCCGTTGCAGAGCATTACCATCATGGTTCAGAAAGAGGTGGCGGATCGTATGCAGGTAGGCCCTGGCACCAAGGATTACGGGGCGCTGTCCCTGGCGGTGCAGTACTATGCCCGGCCGGAGGTGGTGGCCCGTGTGCCGGCCAACTGCTTTATGCCCCGGCCGGGTGTGGACAGCACAGTGATACGGCTGAGCAGATATCAGGAGCCTTTGGTGAAAGTGCAGGATGAAAAGCATCTCTTTGCGTTGATTCGAGCCTCCTTCAACCAGCGCCGCAAGACTCTGGCCAACGGTCTGGCTAACGGTCTGGGGATATCCAGAGAGCAGGTTACAACGGCGCTGGAGGAGATGGGACTGTCGGCCACGGTCCGGGGAGAGGCGTTGACGCTGGAACAGTTCGCCGAGCTCAGCAACCTGCTCAAGAAGCATTCCTCTGTTTCCTAAAAGTCGATATATAGTCGGGCTCTCCCAGGGCCCGACACAATATCTTGTATTTTTTCTCTTTTTTTCCACATTTATTTTTGACATACTTCGCTCACTATGATACACTTATAATAACTATTTATTCCGATGCGGTTTTAGAGAATAGACCGTGATCGGATGCTTTGCGTGTGTTATGCAGGGACAAGGTAAGTTTGGAAGTAAACTTCCAAATACGCATTAACGCAGTATCGCAGGCCAGCTTGCGATATGCAGGAGCAAGGTAAGTTTGGAAGTAAACTTCCAAATACTGATTGGTGCAATATCGCAGGCAAAGCCAGCGATATGCATG
>CAMWTF010000338.1 GCA_947177105.1 uncultured Lachnospiraceae bacterium
GGCGGCAGCATCTGTGGACAGCTTCGTGACTCCGGAGCCATGGGATATGCCCGGCTATGATTCCCAAGTGATTATGGCGGCGGGGGCTTTTGTATCCGGATCTTCCATCGAACTGTCCGCGGACGGCCCCATAAAGCCCCCCTACGCAGTCTATTTCCAGGGAGGGCTGACCTGGCAGCACGCCAAATTCGGCATTCTGCGATCCTTGCAGTCTCTTGTCGATAAAGGTCTGCTGCGGGCGGATGATGTCAACAAAGCTAGAGAAAAGTTGAAAAAATCCCTGTCATAATTCTTGGATTGGGTGTGTACAGAACTGCAAAAATATGGTAAGATAACTAATATGCTCTGCACAGACACTACGTGCGGCAATAGCTTTACCAAAGAAAGTTGAGGGAGTACTTTGAAGAGAGTCAATTGGGTATTTGTTGTTCTGGTATTGATCGGCTTTGTGATTGGCCGCTTTATCGGAACCTACTTCAGCGGGAGTTTTCTGAACTACGGGCAGACCTTTGGCCTGAGCAATCCTTTTGTGTTGGATCTTGGTTTTATCATTCTGACCTTCGGACTGCAGATCCAGATCACCATCGCCAGTGTCATCGGCGTGGCCATCGCGCTGATCGTATATCGTTTCATCAGATAGTCCTTATGTATCCGCACATGGGAGAAGGCGGACGGGAGGACAATGAATTCATTGGAAAGAGTAAGGCAGGGTGATCTGCCCTACGAGAAATTTCTGCGATTCGGGCCTGAGAGCCTGACGGAGAGCGAACTTTTGGCTATTATCCTGCGGACAGGGACCAGGGATAAGAGCGCGCTGGAGCTGGCCCGGGAGGTGCTGGCGCTGGCGGAACCCTCCAGAGAGGGGCTGCTGGGGCTGTATGACATTCCCCTGGAGCGCCTGATGGAGATAAACGGCATCGGGCAGGTCAAGGCTGTGAAGCTCAAATGCATCACCGAACTGTCCCAGCGCATTGCGTCGGCCAGAGCCGGAGAGCGCATCAGCCTGCAAAGGCCGGACACGGTGGCGGCGTATTATATGGAGAAACTGCGGCACCGAAAAACGGAGTGTGTGATTTTGGCATCGGTGGATGCCAGAAGCCGCCTGCTGGGGGACTGTGTGATGTCGGACGGCAGCGCCACCATGTCCCTGATTTCACCCAGAGAGATTTTTCTGGAAGCGCTCAGGCGCCAGGCGGTCAGCATTATCCTGGTACACAACCATCCCAGCGGAGATCCCACCCCCAGCAAAGCAGACGCGGAACTGACCGGCCAGCTGGCGGGAATGGGGCAGATGCTTGGAATCCCGCTGCTGGATCACATTATCATCGGCGACAACAGATATATGAGCTTCCGGGAAAAGAAGCTTATACCATAAGGCTGCACTGACAGCGAACTTTAAGACAGCACCCGCCTTTTGGGCAGGATTTATTCCACCGGAAATGGTACATGGTAGGGCGGGGGCGGAACTCCAAATAAGAAAGGGGCCTGTAACATGGCAAACAACGCATACGGTATCGACTTGGGTACCAATAATATCAAAATCTACAGTCGAAGCGAAGCCAATATTGTGGTGGAAAAAAATATGATCGCCATTGAAAATAAAAACACGCTTTTCGCCTATGGGGATTCCGCTTTTGAAATGTATGAGAAAGCGCCGGCAAATATTCATATTTCCTATCCCTTATCCAACGGCGTGATCGCCGACATCAAGAATATGGAGACCCTGATACGATATTTTATCAGCGATATCCAGAAAGGCAAGAGCCAGCCCGCCGATTATTATATCGCGGTTCCCACCGATGTGACGGAGGTTGAGAAGAGGGCTTTCTATGATTTAATCCGGGATGCCAATGTGAAGGCCCGCAGAATTATGGTGGTAGAGAAGGCCGTAGCGGACGGCCTGGGTATGGGAATCGATGTGAAGAATTCCCAGGGTGTCATCGTTGTAAATGTAGGTTTTGAGACCACGGAAATATCCATATTGTCCCTGGGCGGCATTGTGCTCAGCCGGCTGATCAAGGTGGGAGGCGTCAAGTTCGACGAGGCCATCCGTTCCGCAATACGCCGGGAGTTCAGCCTGATCATCGGCGGCAAGACGGCGGAATCAGTGAAGATGTCCCTGTCCAAGCTGGAGGAGGAGAAGCAGGGAGCAGTGGTCTATGGGCGGGATATTGTGACAGGATTGCCGGTGGAGCGGGAGATTCCCACCAAGCTTGTGGTGGATTCTCTGGAGGAGCATTTCAATACGATTGTGGACAATGTGAAGGTGATCCTGGAGAGGACACCGCCTGAGCTTGCGGCGGATATCTATCGCAACGGTGTCTATCTGACCGGCGGCGCCTCCCAGACCAGCCACTTGGCGGAGCGTCTCAGTCAGGGGACGGGACTGAAGGTCAATGTGTCCGAGAATCCGATGACCAGCGTGGCTGTGGGCTTATCCAAGATCATCAATGAGGATAACTATAAAACCGTAGCGTATGCGATTGAAGGGATGAGTAAATGAGCCCAGTAATCAAGAAAAAGGGGGAGAAATTTACGATACCGAGTAAATATCTCCTCTTTGTTTTAACTTGTCTGTGTACCGTGCTGATGGCGCTGACCTTCAGCACGGACGTGTTTAACCGACCGCTTAACGCAGCTGTCGGCTATGTGATCGTCCCGTTCCAACAGGGAATCGGCAAGGTGGGCAGCTGGCTTTCGAGACGCAAAGACGAACTGGTGCAGATCCGCCAGCTTCTGGAGGAAAATGTGAGCCTGCAGCAGCAGGTTGACGATTTGCTGGTGGAAAACACCCTGCTTCAGCAGGAAAAAGCAGAACTCAGCCGGCTGCGGGAGCTATACCAGCTGGATAACCAGTATGACGAGTATCATAAGGTGGGAGCCAGGATCATTGCCAGGGACAGCGGCAACTGGTATTCCGCGTTTGTGATTGACAAGGGGGCGGAGGATGGTCTGGAGGTGGATATGAATGTCATCGCCAGCGGCGGTCTGGTGGGCCGGGTCAGCGAGGTGGGGCCTAACTGGGCCAGAGTCACTTCTGTCATCGCCGACAACTCCAACGTGTCCGCCAAGACACTAAGTTCCTCCGACACCATGATCGTGTCAGGGGATTTACAGGCCATGCATGACGGTGTGATCCGCTTCAGTCAGCTGATTGACAGCCAGGACAGCGTGGTGGTGGGAGACAAGGTAGTGACTTCCCATATCAGTGACAAATATCTGCCCAATATCACCGTTTTGGTAACTAAAAAACAAAAAAA
Organism: uncultured Lachnospiraceae bacterium; assembly: GCA_947177105.1. Lineage (GTDB taxonomy): Bacteria > Bacillota > Clostridia > Lachnospirales > Lachnospiraceae > Acetatifactor. The sequence continues at coordinate 3,261 of CAMWTF010000338.1, forward strand.
CGGTCAAAGTGACATTTAAACAATTCACCGCCCCCACGACAATGGCATTGATGGGATTG
>CAMWTF010000339.1 GCA_947177105.1 uncultured Lachnospiraceae bacterium
GAGAGTATGCGGCGCCCTGAATCCGTCTGAACTGCTGGATGCGCTTGTCAGAGTAGATCTCCGGGAGGAAATAGGGAATATGGCAGGGAAAATGGAAGAACTTTTTGGCATATCCGACCAAAACGTTATGTTCTGGATCCAGGCCGTTTTGAACGGATTTCAGAAATTCGGTGTGCCGACGGAAAAAGTCAAAAAAGAGATTCTGCCCGCCCAGTACCGCAAGAATCCCCAGCTGTATCTACAGACTTATGAGAAAGCGGAGTTGGACGTGGGCAATGCGCTGGCAGGGGCCATCCGGGATGAGGACCCGGAGATATATCAGCGGATGGTGCTGCCCAAGGCCGCTGCCCAGAGGGACAGAATTATATCCTGGCTGACCGGCAAGGAGACCTGTGCCAGGGAGTGCAGGGATTATCTGGAGGGGCAGGCGGATCTGTCCACGCTCTACGCCATCAGAGGAAAGCTTTCGCCTGACTATTATAGGGAAAGCGATGCGAGAAAGGCCCTGGAGAAGTACTTTGAGGCATATCAGGATGAAGATTTTTACGCCCGCTGCATGGCCTACATGGCGCTGCGGGGCATGGCATATTTCTTCAGCACCGGGCTTATCGGCAGCAGGACAGAGGCACCCAGGGAAGTATTGGAGCACACTTTCCGCAGCCTGGCGCTGGCGGGGGTGGATCTGGCGGATCAGGTCCAGGTGGTCTGTCTGATGGTTGACAGTGAATATTCGGAGGAGAAAAAAGCGAGTATCACCCGGATCTGTATACCTGTTTTCCGCCAGTATCTGGCGGAGCGTCCTGGTGAGATGGAAAGTGCTTTTGCCAAGGCCGGGGCCTATGGCCGTTACTTTGCCCTGTTGGTGTACGGCGGTGAGGCACAGGTCTGGCAGGCTCAGATTCTGTCCTACAGCCAGGACAATTCCAAGCAGGTGAGGCAGGAACTGGAGAAGCTGCTGACAGACCATCCCGGCTGGAGGCCCCAGATTATAGAACTGCTCTCCTCTAAAAAGGCGGTGGAACGGGAAATGGGCATCCGGGTGCTGGCGGGGTGGAACACTCCCCAGGACAGGGAAGTTTTGCAGGCCCTGTACGAGAGAGAAAAAAATGCCAAGATCCGTATGCTGCTGGACAATGTTTTGGGCCACGATTCCACCGGAGAGGGTGGTAATGGAGGCATGGCCCTGACAAAGGAGGATCTGGTCAAAAGCCTGCACCGGGGAGGCAAGAAACGCAGCCTGGCTTGGGCCTATGAGACACCTTTCAGTCCCGTACATACCAAAAAGGGAGGGCTGGCTACGGAGGAGTATCTGCAGGCACTGCTGTTGTGCTACTGCTCCATGACAAAGCCCGGTATAAACAACGACGCCGCTCTGCTGGCGGAGAACCTGGATCCCCGGGAGTTGGCCGCCTATGTGGGAGAGCTTTTTGACAAATGGATGGAGGCCGGGGCGGAGGCCAAAAAGCGCTGGGTGCTGTATGCGGCATCCATCCACGGGGGCAGCGATATTGTGAAGAGGCTCCACCACCAGATCCAGGAGTGGCCCCAGAACGCCAGGGGAGCCATAGCGGCGGAGGCGGTGCAGGCTCTGGCATTAAGTCCCCAGCCCCAGGCTCTGCTCATTGTGGACGGTCTTGCCCGTAAATGCAAGTTCAAGCAGGTGAAAGCGGCGGCAGGTCAGGCGCTGGAGTTCGCGGCCAGCCAGTTGGGCCTGACCCGGGAACAGCTGGAGGATAAGATCGTTCCCAGTCTGGGCTTTGACGAGCATATGGAGCGGCGGTTTGACTACGGCAATCGCAGCTTTACCGTGACCATCACCCCTGCTTTAGAGATGGAGATTTTCGATGAAAGAGGCAAGAAACTGAAAAATATGCCCGCCCCCGGCGCTAAAGATGACGGGGACAAGGCGGCTGCGGCCTATGGGGAGTTCAAGGAGATGAAAAAGCAGATGAAGGCCACGGTCTCCAGCCAGAAGCAGAGACTGGAGATGGCCCTGTCCGCGGAGCGGCTGTGGACGGTTCCCGCCTGGCAGGAATTGTTTGTTCACAATCCCATTATGCACCAGTTTGCCATTGGCCTGATCTGGGGTGTCTATGAGGATCATAAGCTGGTGCAGAGTTTCCGCTATATGGAGGATGGTTCCTTTAACACGGAGAACGAAGAAGAATACATCCTGCCAGGGGCTCAGTTGGATCAGTCAGAGTCCGCGCCGCAGGGCCAGCCGGGGACATTGCGGGGGCAGATTGGCCTGGTGCATCCCATAGAACTGTCCCGGGAGAGTCTGGAAACCTGGCGGCAGCAACTGGAGGACTACGAGATCCTTCAGCCCATTGAGCAGCTGAACAGGGAGGTTTACTATCTCACTCAGGAGGAACAGGAGGGCAAAAGCCTAGAGCGCTTTGGCGGTATGCGGATCAACGATCTGTCCCTGGGAGGGAAGCTGACCGCCTTGGGGTGGTATCGGGGGTCCGTGCTGGATGCAGGAGGTTTCTATACTTATTACCGGGAGGATGCCTCCCTGGGTCTAGGCGTGGAACTGCATTTCTCAGGGAGCTTTGTGGGCAGCGGCAGTATGGGCGGCGAGGAGGTCACGGTATATGACGCGCGCTTCTATGAGGCAGGCGCCATCGAGAGAGGATCCTACAGCTATGACACAGTGGAAGGGGAAAAGCGGATTCCTTTGAAAGACATCCCCCCAAGGTATTTCAGTGAGATTGTGTGGCAGCTGACCAAGGCCACCGCCTCCAGTAAGGAGAGGGACGGGGACTGGAAGGCAGAGATGCGGTGAACCAGAAATCGAAGTTGATATGTGTAACGGAAGATACAGAGACTTTCAAAACAGCATGTTTCCAAAGAGTACACTGATAAATAGCTGGACGCTTTAAGAGGCCGTGCTTGCAGGGAATATGCGGAACGCAGGATCAGGAGGAAGAAAGTATGTTACGGACAGAGAATAAGCAGGATGATAATGTTGCAAGGGCCCTGGAGCGCTTGCGGCTCAGTGCCGAAGAGAGGGAATTGGCAGAAAAATATCTGAACGGGGAGGTTTCGGAGGAAGCTCTAACAGGCATAAAATTCCGAAACCTGACAACGATGGCGCAGAGCCAGGAGCATTATAAGCCCTTTTGGGTTGTGTTTGAATCCTATTTCTTAAAGAGGCGTTTTGAGGAGGCAGCCAGGCTTTTGCATTTGCTGTATGCCATCAGCGCCTACACCTGCAGCGAGTGCTTTTTATATACCCGTTCTTTTAAAGAAGTCGTAGAAAAAGGGGAATTGCAGATAGATCGGGGCATGGCCTTAGCC
>CAMWTF010000340.1 GCA_947177105.1 uncultured Lachnospiraceae bacterium
GAGCTGGCCGTGGAGAACGGAACCGGAGGGCTGCGGGTCAGTGTGGTGATTCCGCTGAGCGGCGCGGCCTGCGTTTTGACCGAGGCGGCAGAAATGGTATAAGCGGGGATGCTGTTTTTATGGTCCACATAGTCGGGAAAAGCAACAGCCCCTGGAACAAAGGCTTCCGAACCCGGATTTAAGAAGTATTTAAGAATTGCCTAAAGACATTTAAGAATTGGAAATATAGAATGGAACATGTAAATTGCGGGTCAAATAGATCGAGGAGGTTAGGCAATGAAAAAAGTACTTTTAAAAACCGAAAGCCTGAGCAAGTCCTTTTCCAGCGGCGGGGCGATGCAGCACGTTCTGAAAAACATAGACTTGGAGCTTTACGAGGGAGATTTCACCGTTATCATGGGGGCCAGCGGCGCAGGCAAGTCCACGCTGCTGTACGCCCTGTCGGGTATGGACACACCCACGCTGGGCAAGATCACTTTTGGCGGCCAGGTGATATCGGATTTAAGCCCGGATGAACTGGCAGTTTTCCGGCGCAGACACTGCGGGTTTGTGTTCCAGCAGATTTATCTCATCGACGGCATGTCCGTCATGGACAATGTGCTGGCGGCGGGGCTGCTGGTGGGCAGGGATAAAAAAGTGTTGGCAGATCGTGCCAGAGAACTGTTTCAGGCGGTGGATATCTCTCCGGAGACCCAGAGGAAGTTTCCCACACAGATATCCGGCGGCGAGGCCCAGCGGGTGGGGATAGTCCGCGGACTGATCAACTCTCCGGAGATCCTCTATGCGGATGAACCCACCGGGGCGCTGAACTCCCAGACGGGACTGCATGTGCTGGATACGCTGACAGCCTTTAACCAGCGAGGGCAGAGTGTGGTGATGGTTACCCACGATATGCGTTCGGCACGCCGGGGCAACCGCATCCTGTATCTGAAGGACGGCGTCATCTTGGGGGAGTGTAATCTGGGCAAATATGTTGCAGGCGATGCGGGGAGGCATGAAAAGCTCTCGGCATTTCTGGCGGAAATGGGGTGGTAGTATGTACAGAACATTTCTTTTAGTGCGATCCAACCTGCGCCGGGCCAAAGGACAGACCATCTCTATCGCAGTGCTGTTTTTGCTGGCGACGGCCATGCTGAATATGTGGCTGATGTTATCCATGGACTACAAACAGAATTTTGACCGCTGTCACGACAGGCTCCATGCGGAGCATGTGACTTTGGTGATGGATGGCGATCCCGATGAGGTGCGTCCCTTCCTAACCCGCACCCTGGAGGAAGAGCCGCGTACCACAGAATATTATATGGGGGATTGCCTGAGCATGGTGGGAAGCTTTGCCTACAATGGCGGCGAGATGAATACGGAATTAGTAATACTGGAAAAGGAGGCGGCGCTCTCCCGGGATATAGGCAAAGTGGAAATCGTGGAAGAGGGCGGCGAAAACAGCGGCGTTTACCTGCCCATACTCTATAAGACGGGGGATACTGACATTGGAAAGACCATTGAACTAAAGATTGGCAGCAATACGGCAAAGTTTACAATATGTGGTTTTTTCAACAGTGTCATGGCCGGTTCCCACAACTGTGTATTGTGTGAACTGCTCCTGACACAGGATCAGTATCAGGCGCTGGAAGAAAAAGGGTATGCGCTCAGGAGCACCCTGCTTTCCGTCCGGATTGCGGACAAATCTGAGAGCGAGGATTTTGAGGCGGCACTGAAAGGTAAAGTGACCACAAAGTTTCCTGAAGCCAGGGTTTCCAGCAACTCCTATACGCTGGTTACAACCTCCCGCTATGTTTCCCAGATGATCTGTTCGGGGATTATCAGCGCTATGGCATTTTTTATATTAATTATTGTTCTGGTGGTCATTGCGTCCAATATTGTAAACTATATACAGGAGAACATGAAGAATCTGGGTGCGCTCAAGGCGGTGGGGTATACCAGCGGGCAGCTGGTCCGGGGTCTTTTGCTTCAGTTTTTGGGAATATCCCTGTTTGTGGCGGCACTGGGCATAGGACTGTCATACATGCTGTTTCCGTTCCTTAATGTCATGATGATCTCTCAGACGGGCATTCCTTATGAGGTGGGATTTCTGCCTTTGCCCTGTCTGTTCACATTGGTGATACTGGGAGCGGCGGTGGCCCTTACGGTGTGGCTGGCATCCCGCAGGATCAAAAAGATTGATCCCATTCTTGCGCTGCGGCAGGGCATACAGACCCATAATTTTCAGAAAAATCATGTGCCGCTGGAGAAAACCGGAATGCCCCTGCAACTGGCGTTGGCCTTGAAAAATACGCTGTCCGGGTTTCGACAGAATGTGACCATATGCGCTACTATGCTGGTGCTGTCGCTGATTGTGGTATTCTCAGGGCTGATGATAGAGAATATGATTGTGGACATGAAGCCTTTTCTGTATATGGTAGTAGGCGAAATAGCGGATTCCTGCATAAACGTTAATGTGGGGGCCGAGGAGGATTTTCTGCAGGAAATGGCAGCGGACGCGGATGTGGAGAAGATCTATCTTTACAGTATGATGAATGTGCGCCATGTGGGCGGAGTGGAACTGATGGCAACGCTTTGCGATGACTTTGTCAAAGTGAACAATCAGGATGTCTGTATCGAGGGACGTTTCCCCAGATATGACAATGAGATGGCCATAGCGGCAAAATATGCCAGAGAAAAGGATCTTAAAATCGGGGATGAGATCACGCTGACGGTGGGAGAGCGGGAAGAGAACTATCTCATCACCGGATTTACCCAGATGTCCAACAATCTGGGCAAGGACTGCCTGCTTACGAGGGAGGGGTACGAGAAAATGGGGGACTTGCAGAACCTGGGCTTTTACATCAATCTTGGGGAGGGCGTGGACCTGGAGACATTTCATGAGAGAGTAAAAGAGCAGTTTGCGGGCGATATCAACGCGACCGTAGATATCCAGTCCATCATTTCAGGAACGGCATCGGTTTATGTCACGCTGCTGACGGTTATTGTGTGCGCAATTCTGCTGCTGGGTGTAGTGATAATAGCGTTTGTACTCTACCTGTTGGTGAGGACCATGTTAAGCCGCAAAAAGCGCGATTATGGAATAATGAAGGCCCTGGGATTTACCACCGGCCAGCTTATCCTGCAGACGGCCCTGAGTTTTATGCCCGCCATGATTCTGTCCATTGCCGTGGGTCTGGAGGTTTGCAGTTTGATTATCAATCCGCTTATGGCGCTGTTCCTTAGCGGCATCGGCATTGTGAAATGCACCTTTACCGTGCCGGCGGGCTTCATTGCGGCGGCGGGGGCCGGGCTGGCAGCGCT
>CAMWTF010000341.1 GCA_947177105.1 uncultured Lachnospiraceae bacterium
CGGATAACGTCCGGTGGAGGCGACTCCAAGGCCAGTGCAACAGAGATATACCGCCCTGATGTAATTGCGGGTCAATTATTTCAGGGTAAGGGTGGAAAGGCAGCTTAAGAGACTACCGTTCGTCTGGTAACAGGCGGAGCCATGTAAACCCCATCCGAAGCAAGACCAAAACGAAAGCTATAGGCTTGCCCGGCCTGCTTTCAGGTAGGTCGCTGGAGGCACCTGGCAACAGGTGTCCTAGATAGATGATCGCTCAACGACATAACCCGGCTTATCGTCCTGCTTATACTGTCGATCCCAGTATTTATAATGAATACTGGGATTTTGTTTTAAAAGTATCATGCACATGAGGGAATGAGGTAATTTTGAAACGCAGAAGAGAGGAAATATGGCTGTTCATATCCATTTTGACCTGTATGCTGACCGCCTGCAGCCATTCGGAAACGGATCATAGGCCGTATGCAGAGAAGGAATGGCATGAAGAGAATCTGACAGAGGAGCTATTGGATGTAGACCCACAGGCGCCGGGTGGTCCCGCAGCCAGAAGCCAATCAAATGATGGCGCCAAACAGGATGAGGACATACAGCAGTATCTCCGGCAGGCGACGGTGCAGATCCAGGGGCCTAAATATATTGGCAGCGGCGTGATCTGGGATGCATATGGGGACATACTAATCATTGCCACGGCAGCCCATGTGACGGAGGACAACAGCCCCATGACAGTGCAGTTTGGACAGGGAACGCCCTTGAAAGCCAGTCTGCTCCTTGCCTCCGACCAGGTGGATGCCGCTTTTTTGGAAGTATCCCTGCAGGAGATAGAGGAGCAGGAGATTGTCTGGCAGGCAGCCCGGCAGGATCAGAAGATATGTGACCGGCTGGATCCAGGGCAGCCGCTGTGGATCATGGGATCCATAGAGGAGGCTGCGGATCGTGCCTATGGAGGAAGTGTAGTGGATCCCTGGATTTATTTGGAGGACTTTGGCAACTATATGTTGCTGGGCCATGCTTATGCCGTCCCCGGAGTATCCGGCGGCGGTGTGTTTACCCAGGAGGGTATCCTGGTGGGCATCCTCTGCGGCGGCAATGAGGCGGATCAAGTTGCAGTGCTGCCTTGGAGCGTGATGGAGGCCAGCGCGCCGACAAGAGAGTAAATACAGGTTTATTTTTCGAAATAGTATAATACAAAGGGGTATTGGGAGATAGAGTGTTCACCAAAGACTCCCACCTGGTAGCCCCGATTATACATCTGCTCCAACTGCTCTTCATCAAGCCATTCTCCGGAAAAGTACCAAAAGGCATCAGCATCCACAGCATCACAGCTGTCGCTGATAATTTCGCGGCCGGGATAATAGTGCTGCAGAACAGTCCATCCCAGGTGCTTTACACCTGTGACAGCCATGGGGACAGAGGGATCCGGTTCTCCTATGAGCGCCAATGTCTCAATAGTTTCCGCTTTTTCCATCTCCACGCAAAGCCGATAGTTTTTAAAATTGCGCAGACCGATGAGAAGCAGGATACCGCAGATTGCCAGCAGGCAGCACTTGCCTGCAAGGGACAGCAGCGGGCGGTGTGCGGATGGCGCACACTCGGATATCCATTCCTGAATCCGGCTGCAGGCCATGACAAGAGTCATGACAAAAATTGCGCAGAGTGGATACAGGTAGCGAGCTGCCAAGACTGGTCCCATGACAGCACATAACAGATAGGCAAAAAGCAGTGTGCCGATAACGGTCAATAGACCGATTACGCAGCCATATGTACGATCAGTCCAGTTTTTCATGGAGGGAGCGCAGAGCTGTATGTTTAAGTGTCCTTTGCCGGGTTCTGCGCTGGGCTTTTGCACATCCACCCGGATAAGCCCACAGTCCAGAACAAAAATCATCAGCAGGAGCAGGATGAGAAATGGCAGCAGGATATTCTTCATAGTCTCGCCGCAGGCGATCATATTCAGCGCGTCACGGACTGACAGCAGGTCGGTCATCCACCAGCTGCCCGCAACTGCGTTGGTGGATGACAGCAGCTGGGGAAACCAGGGCAGATATCCTAGCAGAAAGCAGAGAATAGAGACTGCCCCCGGGATCCAGGATTTGCCGCGGCGGCGGATAAAATATCCCGCGCCTGTGAGGAACAGTAATATGCCGGCTGCCGCCAGGGCATAGTAATGGCTGTAAGCAGCTGCAAGGCCGAAGAACACCATGAAAAACCAGGCGGGCCGGTTTCCTTTTATCACCAGGTAACTACAGTAGTAACACAGCGCCAGTGTCAGGAAAGCCAGGCTGTACATGCGCACCTCCTGATTATACTCCAGACAGGGGGCGGCCAGGCCGGACACGATGACAAAGAGCGCGGCGGGAATCGCCCCAAAACGTTTGCGCAGCCCCATGGATGCCAATAGGATGCCGACGACGAAAGGCAGAAAGGCGCTCAGGTGATAGACAAAACCATGCTGGCCGAACAGGCTGATCAGCAAGTGCAGCCATAGGTAATACAGAGGAGGATGGTTGTCCCAATAGTGGAGAATCTCTAAGATGCCTGCTATGTTATTGCCGGCGGTATTTACCGAGAATGCCTCATCCCCCCAGAGCACAGGGTCAAAAATCAGGCTGGCGTTTAAGCAGACTAAGGCGATGGCCAGCAGGGGCAGCAGGGAAGGAACCAGGATTTTTGTGACAAATATGCCGACTCTGGAACTGGACACCTGAAAATGGATCTGGTAGCGGAGCGCTGCCTGGTCAACCAGGGTTATCATCCCGACAATGAGAGTTTCCAAAATCAGGAATTTCAGTACAAAGGCAGGGGAACGGTCAAATCTGTCCGCTAAAGACAAATCCGCGCTGCCCAAAAGCATTATTGAAAGGGTAACAAGCAGCACATTGCCAAGGGTATAGAGAAAATAGCGGATCAGCAGTTCTGGTACTGCCGAGGATGTGTGTGTTTGGCCCTGCCTATGTAGATAAAGGATCAAAGGTACTATCGGAATAAGTAATTCAAGTAATATAGCATTCATAAAAAACCTCTTTGCAGTTGTTCTCTTTTTTTTGATTTTCTATTATAGAAGATGGAGTGACAATATGCAAGTTCTTTAATAAAGGATTAATAATTTTTTCAGTTTTACAGATATTGACAAGCAGGGGCATTTGTTAGACAATAAAAGATAACGGTTATGGAGCTTTAGGCAGCATATCCCAAAATATACGCTGCTCATAATCAGGATGACTAAGCGGCGTGATTTTTGGCGCCAGAATTGTGTGCATATAGGGAATATGCGGAAATTTATATTAAGAAAGGAAGTAT
>CAMWTF010000342.1 GCA_947177105.1 uncultured Lachnospiraceae bacterium
TTGCAGCGCTGTCTCCGGATGTTTCCAGTCGATCATACGGGCCGCCCACAGCAGCCGCAGCCGCCCCGAAGAAGCCTGGTCCTTCCCATCCATCAGCTTCTCCGGATCCTGCTGCCGGAAAGCGGGAAAATAGCCGTACCTAAATCGTTTCCCGCCGTAGGCCCCCACCAGCCGGAAATCCCCGGCCGCATAGGCCCCGGCGCAGAGCAGGTACACCCGCTTTTTCCGGTAACGGGTGTGATCGTGATACTTTTTTCTAAGGCCCCTGGGACTTACAAACTTGTACCGCCCGGTCTTATAGATCGGCTCGCTGTACCGCCACACGGGCTTTCCCGCCTCCAGCCTGGCCTCTATATATTTCTCATCCTCACAGCCCCCGAAGATCACCGCATCCGCTTCCTCAATCATTCGCTGGCAGTCTTTTTCATTCTCCCAGTAATTGCGGACAAAATCTCCCTCATTCAGGCTTTCCTCTCCCCAGCCCATGGCCACCCTCTCCTGCTCCATGGGTTCGGTCTGTACAAAGGCATAACTCCCCCCCTGTTCCCGGCACAGCCGGTTCAGTTCCCGGCTCACAGGCATCTGGTGGTGATTGATGTAATTGGACACAAATACAAGCCTCATGCAGTCCCCTTTCTGGTATCCTCAAGTTCTTCTCACACCAGTTCCTGGTACAGCTCCAGAAGCTGCCTCAGGTTCTTCTCCCCATCGTGGGTCCGCCGGGCATGTTCTCTGGCTTTCCGGGTCCGCTCCGTCACCTGTTCCCCCAGGGCAAACACTTTCATTACCTGTTCCCGCAGGTCCTGGCTGATCCTCTGCATCTCTCCGTCCTCATCCCTGGAAAATCCGGGGAAAAGCCAGCCTTCCTCCGGGCCGATCATGCTGCCCACGCCCCCCACCAGGGCCGCCACCACAGGTACGCCCAGAAGCATGGCCTCCCCCAATGAGTTGGGGGAATTTTCAATGGAGGAAACACATACATAAGCGTTGCAGCGCAGGTACTGCTCCTTCATCTGCTCCGCGTTCAAATTGCCCAGAAATGTCACCTGCTTCTCCAGTCCATACTCCCTGATCTGCGCCTCCAGCAGACTCCCGTAACCGGAGATCCGCAGTAAGGCCAGAGGACCCGTGCGCAGCAGACAGTTCCCCGCCACATAGAGGTGGACATCCGGATACTGCCGCCTGATGGCCGCCAGTGCATCCAGCATATAATGCAGGCCCTTGATAGGATAATCCCCCTGGCTCATAAAAATACTGTGTCCGCAGCAGTTCTCATACTGCCACTGCCCTTCGTAGAAACAGGGGCGCAGGGTCTCATGCAGGAGATGGTACTTAACCTGGGGATTCCATTGGGCCGTCCAATACCTGTCCCATTCCGTCCGTCCCGCCACATGGCCCGTCAGACGCACAGCCTCCTGCTCCCATTTGCCCCGGCGGCGGAATTTCTCCTGCTGTCTCGGCAAATTATCTCCTTTCACCCAGTCCCGGAAGGTGGTAAGGTTCCGCTGTTTGGCCGGGATATTAGCCATATATGCCTCCGCGTACACGGCGCACAGTCCCTGGATGCCCACAAGGCTGCTCTGGGGCCTGTTATAGGCCCGCACCGCCGCCAGCGTATGGGGATACTCCGTCCCAAAACAGTGCAGGATTTCCGGTTTAAAATCCTGTAGGATTTCCTGCATGTCTTTCTCCAGACCGGCATCGTATATCTCCGGTTTCCCTGTGTTTTCCCGAAATCCATAATACCGCACCCGGCCTGTGTCCCCCTTCAGCAGCTCCTCCCCGGGAGCGACGGGGAACGCCACCCCAAGCTCAATCTCGATCCGCTGAGAGTCCCCGGCCGCCAACAGCGCATCCATCAGCCCGGTAATCCATCCTTCCTTGTTGCTGCACTCCCGCTGCAAAGCCCGGGCAATCACCGGCAGCATAATATTACATATCCACAGTACTCTCATCTATTTACTCTCCACGAAGTTCTTCTCACCCTATAGTCCAATATACACGCTGGTGTCCTGATAGATCACATACCCGTCGATCCGATCCACAAGCACAAATCCGTAGTCCTCCACTCTGCCAACCATTTCCTTCCCCTCCGGCACAATGACAAAATGGCTGGAATAAGTCTTTGCCAGCGGCAGGATTACGTCCATATCCAATACCTCGGCCTCCATGGCATCATACAGCGGATTGTCCGCCCCCCAGCGGCTCACAAGCATCTCCCGGCCATAGGGCATACACACCAACGGAGTGTACTGGCGCACCAGGGACAGCATCTCCTTGGGAAATACCGCCATGACCTCGCGCCCTTCCACTTGGATGGCATCACAGATATCCACCACCGCCTGAGGCATGTGGTAAAGGTTCTCCGCTCTGTGAAAATGAGGACTGGCATAGATACAGCTGCCGCTGACCATCACCAGCACGGCGGAAAGCGCCGCAAACCAATATTTTTTCCCGCTCTTTATCCGCCCGTATACGCACACTGTTCCATAGGCTACCACAATAGTCACAGGCAGCAGCCACAGGATCCGGTAATAGATCTCGTCTCCCACCGCCGCATATACCAGGCGGGCAAACAGGGGATTGAAATACAGCGCCAGCACCGCCAGAGGCACATAGAGAAGCAGCACCCGCTTGCGCCGATCCTTCTCGGTAAACCACAGATATACCAGCGTCAGCAGATACCAGCCCATGATCAGCCCCGTCCCCATAAAATCCTGAAACGATCCGGTAATTAATCTCCACATGATACCCTGTCCCCTTTATACTGAACTTATCAGAGCTAAACGCAGAGTGTGCCGCTCACTCTACCACAAAATACAACACCGCGTACACCAGCGCCGGAACGCAGCACAATGCGGTCTTCACCGCCAGGCCCAGCCTGCGGTAAGCCAGGGCGCTGCACAGCCCTGTAACCCCAAGCAGCAGGCACATGAGCATTGTGCCCAGGGTTGTACACAGGCAGGCCGCCGTCACGGCAGCGCCCAGCAGCAGCCACAGCGCCCACTGATCCTTCTGCCCCTTTTCCGCCCGGTCCAAAATCAAAAAGAAAAGCAATAGCACCATGGGAATCACAATGCATCCCAGCGCAGACTTGCCCTGACGGCTGCGGGCCAACATGAAATTCTCCGCCGTGTAGAGGGAATAGTTCCCAAATATTACCAGAACCGCCGTGAAACACAGAAACAACGGCAGTCTCTCCTTCTTTTTGTCAAAAAGCTGCCCGCCAATCTGGTAAAAAATCATATATGTGGTGGGAA
>CAMWTF010000343.1 GCA_947177105.1 uncultured Lachnospiraceae bacterium
AATAAGTGATAAAACGGGATTTAGTACTAGAAAAGTCAGTCGTATAATTAGGAAGTTAAGGGAGTCAGGGGAAATAATCCGTGTTGGTTCTGATCGAAAAGGTTATTGGATATTGAACAAGTAACGCAGTGCTTTTTATCCTGATTTGAGCGGAAACGAAAACGAATGCCCCCTTCGACATCAGGGGGTGGGCGGTTCGGTATTCCTTTGGCGAACAGCCATATTTTTCCCGGAATATCCGGTAAAAGAAGCTGCTGTTGTTATATCCTATGGCCTCCATTATGCCGTCCGCGGAGAGGGTGGTCTGAGACAGCAGGTATACGGCCTGCTGCAGCTTCTGCTGCTGCAGCAGTTCCTTGAAGGTGTGGCCGGTGTATTTCTTCAGCAGGCGGCTGACATAGTAGGGCGGGAGTCTCAATTCGGCGGAAATGTCTGCCAGTGTCCCGGCCTTGTAATGAGTTTCAATATATTTTAATGTGCGGAAGATCAAATCCTGCTCATAGTTACCGGCCCTGCTCTGGAGGGTGGTGTCGGCAAAAAGCGATAGGTTCATCAGAATCAGTCCCATGGTGATCTGGTTGATGGTATTGGTTCCCGGCTTTTTGTCGATCAGCGTCCAGAGCATGTTTTCCATCAGGTTCTGTATGGGCAGGATATTTTTTGTCTGGAAGTGCAGACAGGGGATCTGCGGATTGCCGTTTGACAGGGTGGAGACCAGGAAACTGCGTAGCACATTGTCCCGCTCGATCATGGACAGGGAGCGGTCAAAAAATTCCGGCAGGATAATGAAGTTTACGGCAATGTCCTCTCTGCCTGCGGGCAGGATTTCCTGAGTGGCCGACTGGCTGAGAAAAAGCAGATCCCCTTCCTCCAGAATGATCTGTTCCGTGTCGTTGATGATATGCGTGGTGCTGCCGCAGCACATATATACCAGTTCCACGTAGTTGTGCCGGTGCTTTGGAAAATGGGCAAAACGGGTATGTGGGCGCAATTCGATCAGATGTCCCCGCTCCAGAAGCTTGGCATTGTCAATGACAAAGTCCTTGCCGGAAGTGTAGATGCCTTTCTGGATGCTGCCCTGTCCCTGTAGGAGCGCTTTCTCTTCCTCCGTTATTTCCCGCAGATGCTGTAATAATTCCGCTCTCATGGTCTCTTTTGTCCCCCTTGTCTAAATCTTCTTATGCCGCGTTGGTCTGCGCTCCGCCTTGCATAAAAAGATTAAAAGCGCAAATAAGGTCCCTGTTTTTATGGAAATGAGACCTTATTTTTTGCTGCTCTTTTTTATATGATAACCTTAGAAGAGTAAAAAGTCTACAAAAATTCACAGAGAATGCGCAGCTTATAATGGAGGAAAAATATGTGCGGATATTATCTGGCCGTGGACATCGGCGCCTCAAGCGGGAGGCATATGCTGGGATATCTCAGGGACGGGAAAATGCAGCTTGAGGAGATCTATCGGTTTGAGAACGGGATGAAGGATAAGGGCGGCAGTCTTGTGTGGGATACGGAGTATTTGCTTTCGCAGATCAAAGCGGGCATGAAAGAATGCACAAAGCTTCAGAAGATCCCGGATAGCATGTCCATAGACACCTGGGCGGTGGACTATGTGCTTTTGGACCAGGAGGATCAGGTGCTGGGCAGTACCTACGGATACCGGGACGACAGGACTTTGGGCATGGATGAAAGGGTGTATCAGTTTATCCCCGAGGAGGAACTTTATGCCAGAACAGGCATTCAGAAGCAGCGTTTCAACACGATCTATCAGCTGATGGCTGACAAGACACAGCGGCCGGAGGCGCTTAAGAAGGCGAAAACCTTTCTGATGCTGCCCGACTACTTCCAGTTCCTGCTGACAGGCAGCAAAGTTTCCGAGTACACCAACGCTACTTCCACCCAGCTGGTCAGCCCTGTGACAAAGCAGTGGGACAGGGAATTGATCCGTCTGCTGGGGTATCCGGAGGAGATGTTCCTGCCGCTTAAGATGCCTGGCACGGTGGTGGGAGATCTCATGGAGACTGTTGCAAAGGAGGTCGGCTTTAACTGTAAGGTGGTATTGTGCGGCAGTCATGACACCGCCTCTGCGGTGATGGCGGTACCCAGGTCGGAGGGAGACGCTCTGTATATCAGTTCGGGTACCTGGTCCCTGATGGGGGTGGAACTACAGGAGGCGGATTGCAGAGCCGAGAGCAGGCAGGCTAACTTTACCAACGAGGGCGGCTATGATTACCGTTTCCGCTATCTGAAAAACATCATGGGGCTGTGGATGATCCAGTCCATACGGCATGAGTTGGGAGATTCCTATTCTTTTGCGCAGCTTTGTGACATGGCCATGGCCGCAGGGGATTTCCCGTCCCGGGTGAAAGCCAATGATGCCTGTTTCCTGGCTCCGAAAAACATGACGGAGGAGATCAGGGCTTATTGCGGGCGCACCGGGCAGAAGGTTCCGGAGACCACCGGAGAGTTGGCCTGCGTGGTCTACCGGAGCCTGGCGGACTGCTACGGTGAAACAGTGGGGGAGATCGAGGCCAACACGGGGAAAAAGTACGGCGCCGTCTCCATCATAGGAGGGGGGGCCAATGCCGCGTACCTGAACCAGCTGACTGCCAACGCCACAGGAAAGAACGTATACGCGGGCCCAACCGAGGCCACGGCCATCGGCAATATTATGGCCCAGATGATCGGCGCGGGGGAGCTTAGCGGGCTGGCCCAGGCCAGGAAGTGCGTGTACGAGTCTTTTGAAATCAAGGAATACAGGCCACAATAGGCGATTGCGAAGCGCAGCAGCTTAGCCAGTGTCTTGTGCAAATTGTATTGCCTGAAAAAAAAAGGAGAGAGATTATGACAACAGCAGAGAGATACGCATCCGCAAAGGAAATGTTTGCAGCCGTGGGAGTGGACACGGACGCGGCGCTGGAGACGCTGCGGCAGATCCCGGTGTCCATGCATTGCTGGCAGGGGGACGATGTGATCGGTTTTGACCATGACGGGCCGCTGACAGGGGGGATCCAGACCACCGGGGATTATCCGGGTAAGGCCAGGACGCCCCAGGAGCTGATGGCGGATATGGACAAGGCCATTTCCCTGGTTCCCGGCAAAAAGAAAATCAACATACATGCCTGCTACGCGATTTTTGAGGAAGGGGAATTTGCGGATCGCAACCGGCTGGAGCCCAGGCATTTCGCCAAATGGGTGGAGTTTGCCAAGGCGAGGGGCATGGGACTGGATTTCAACCCCACCTTTTTCTCACATCC
>CAMWTF010000344.1 GCA_947177105.1 uncultured Lachnospiraceae bacterium
CACCCCGGTATTTACGGCGCTGCCGCCGGCGGCGGAGCTGGTACTTGCCCACGCGCATATCCCTCGGGCGGGGGATAAGAATAACTATCCCCCCGCTCGACTTCCCAAGCGTTTGGAGGCAGCCCTGCGGCTGGGACGCCAGGGCAGGGGCAGCGTGGAGGGTAAGCGCCTTGACAAGCTCCAGGATGATATCTGGGCGTTGTCCGAGGCGCTGGAGCAGGAAAAGAAGCGGCGAAACACCATGACCTTTCGAGAACTGCTGGTACATGGGGAAACTCTTCTTCGAAAGTATCCCATTGCCCCGGCCTGGATTGTCATTGACGAGGTGCAGGACAGTGACGAGCAGCAGCTGGCTTTTCTGGATGCTCTGCGGGGGCGGGACACCAGGCTGTTTGCCGTGGGAGATCCCAACCAGATCATCTACGGATGGCGGGGCAGCAGTATCAACGCTTGTTTTACGCTGGTACACCGCTATGGCGCAAGGGAGTTGACTCTGCCCATGAATTATCGCAGCGGCAGCCGTATTTTGGAGGTGGCCGGGCGTTTTAAACAGTATGGGGACAAACTAACCGGCAGCAGGGAGAGCAGCGGTCAGGTAAGAATCCGGCAGGCATACGATCCGCTGGGGGAGGCATATTATCTGGCAGAGCAGATCCGCCTCCTGCAGGGAAAGGGTGTGGCGCTGGAGCAGATCGCCGTTTTTTACCGACTGCAAAGCCAGGCGGAGATCCTGGCGGACGTATTATCCAGAGAGGGAATTTGTCATCAGGTGGTAACCAGGCGGGAGAGGCCCAGCGGAGAGACATATCTGGAGGAGGAGGGAATTGCCTTATATGAACGGGAGGAGGGAACCTCGCCGCTTCGTCAGGAGGAGCTGGACACCTTCCTGGGCGTACAGCTTATGACTCTCCATGGGTCCAAGGGGCTGGAATTTACGCATGTGTTTATCATCGGGGTGAACTATGGGCTGATACCGCTGCATGCCTCCGGCTTTGAGGAGGAAGAGGAGGAGAGGCGCCTGCTTTTTGTGGGTATGACCAGGGCGCGGGATTATCTGGAACTGTCCTATTACACCCAGCCGGGCATGCCCAAGGTGGCGCCGGGGGAGAGCCGCTATTTACAGATGCTCCCTGAGAGATTGGTGGAGCGGGTGGATTATGCTTCTGTGACCGAACTGGTCAATTTCCCAGGGAAAACCATGCGCGGGAGTGAGAAAGAGACTGGGCATGAAGAAACAAAGGCAGAGATCTTGAAGAATCAAGAGTCCGTCAACTCGTCCATACCGGTACAGTCTGCGATATGCGGATGTCCGGAAACTGTGGAAAGCCACGGGAAAAGTATGGCAGAGCAGGGGGAGATCGCTGCGGAGCAGGCTTCTCCCCGGCAGGTGTACCATGCCAAATATGGCCTGGGCACGGTGATGGAGGAGTCTGAGGATAAGATCACGGTGGATTTCGGAGAACTTGGGGTTAAATCTTTTTTGAAGGATTTTGTGGTTCTGGAATCTGTTTCGGAAGAGTAAGGCCATTCTCAAAACAGATATTACGGATGCTGCCCATGCACCTCATGGGCGGTCTCGAACAGGCAGCGGCGTATAAAGGCCCAGGTCAGGGGAATATAGGTTTCCATTTCCTCCGGTTCTGTCATATACCAGAGAAAACTTTCCGCAAAATATTCTTCATTGTTTCCCAGCCCATAGTCCATTCCCATGGCCTCGGCCAGTTCTGTCTCCAGTTCCATGATGGACAAAAACTGGTTTCCCTCGCTGGGAAAATTGCAGCAGTAGTCCAGAAAATGGCCAAATTCATGGAGAATGGTGGTGGAAGTGGCATTGTCCCGGTCTTCCACTTTGATGTACAGACTCTGCATATCCGTGAGGCCCTTGACAGAGGGATACTCACCGTTAAATTCCGTCATGGCAATATCCTCCGTGGTTACATAGAAGCGCCATCCATAGTCCACAAACAGATAGCGCAGACTCTCCGGCAGCAGGGAGAGCATCTCCTAGCAGCGGTCCACATATCGCTAACGCACATCTCCGATGGTTTACACAGGCGGAAGCTTGTACTCCATATAAATCTGAATATCCTCCGCCGTGGCGGGATCTCCCACACAGAGGAAGTGCCGCCTGTGAGCATAGATGCCATGGTAGGGGGGATAGAAGGGGAGGGTGCGCAGTTCCAGGAAATTCTTCGGAGGACAGGTAATATGCAGTTCATAAGCGGCAGCGTCACAGAGAAGAGTCTGTTCCCGACTGGCCCACAGAAGGAAAACAATCATCCCCGGCAGCAGCCAGGTAAACCTTTGGAAATTTATCTGTTTCATTTATCTTACTTTCCTTGCAACAATTTTGTTTGACGCGTGCAAATGTTTCGGCACATTTGGATGTTCATCTTCAAACACATAGGATTTAAACTGCAATATTTCCCAATCAGCATACAACTCTTTGAGTTCTTCATCTTTTGCCAGACCAATTGCAAATGGTGCAATATCCTCAGATGCCGGTACAGTATCCGTAAATATTTGAATTATATGAATACCACCTATATTTGTATATTCCTTTGCGTTGTTTATAAATCTTTTCCAATCATTCTTAGTCACAAAATGTAATGTTCCAAAACAGGTGATCATATCATAACACTGTTCAAATTGATATGTAGTTAAATCTGCTACAAACGCGTTTACTTGCACATTGGACAACTCACACATATGTTTTAACTTCGCAATCCCATGTTCAGACAGATCAAACGCATCAACAAGATGTCCCTGTTTGGCTAAATATATGGCGTTTTGCCCCTCTCCGCACCCTACATCCAATACTTTTGACGGATTGCCGATTAAGCGCTCAAATTCAGCAATGGTTGAATTGGGTTTATTGGAAAATGTAATCGTATCATAATCCTGATACGATTTTTCCCAAAATGGAACTAAAATATCACTCATATTTTTCCTCCATCAATTACCGATTTGTATTTTAAATAGAATAGCACAATCCCGCTTAGATTTCTATTACATTTACATTAAATTTCTTCTTCCTTGAAAGAATAAAAGGGTAAGAGCCACCGGAATATTTTGGTGGCTTTTATGATGAAAAAATGATATACTATGGAGGATATAGGTATGAACAATTAAATAAGTGAGTAGACAAAGCATTTGGAAAATTTAAAAAGTCCCATATCCCGGAAAACTCGCTATTTCCACGCTCTCGGAATTGTGGTAGATATGGAAGAAACGGAAC
>CAMWTF010000345.1 GCA_947177105.1 uncultured Lachnospiraceae bacterium
TCCCCTATATCCGTATCACACACAATGTTCCCTACGCCGCTTTCAAGCAGTGCCCGAAACAAAGGATCGGACTGGGTAAGTCCCTCGCAGATGACAGTCACCCTTGCACAGTACATGGTAAGAAATTCCGCCACCCCCTGTGCAAATTCCTCATCCGTATCCCCAAAAGCGGGGCGGTCAAGCACCACATCCGTAAAATGGGCAAAATTACGCATATCATAGATCACAAACTGTTTCAGCACAAAATTCCCCACCATCTTTTTAACTGGCATCTCGCTTCCCGGTTCATAAAAGCCAGTAAAGTCCAGCAAATTGGTATGCTGCACAGATGATAAATACAAAATCATAATCCATATCCTCCTGGTCACTTTCCAATAGCCCAATATGGGCCGCCTGAACCAGCCGCCTTGTTAGATTCATCCATAATAACAAATAAATCCCACTCCTGTTGACTTCTGCCATAGCTGGCCGGATCGGCCACCAATATTTTTCCATCACTTGTTATGCCCCGCAAGACAATGAAATGCCCTCCCCTGGTGAAATGTCCCTTGCTCATGATCGCCACCACCAGTTTCCCTGAAGAGAGAGCGTCCAAAATTCCCTGCGCATTCAAATTATTCTCGCAAGACAATCCATAGGCGGCTGCCGATGACGGGATCAGCATGTGATAAGAGCCGTTACCCTCACAACGATATCCGTTTTCCACAGACCACTGGGCTAGTTCCACCGGGTCATGTGCCACCCCTGTCAGGGTAGAAATCACAATTGCCATGGCTGTAGGACCACACCCTCCCTGGCCGATGGTACTGGATGTGCCATACATTACATCCGCCCACCGCTCATCCAGCTGGTTATAATACACCACCTCCCAGCCCCTGTCTGCGAACACCACGCCCTCATAGGACTGTCCGCTGCCGTCTATATAATCCTGATCATAGATGCCAAGATTCTGGTTATAGCCATACTCCTGCTGCAAAGATTCAATGGCTGTGATCTCGCTGTCTCCCAACGCCCATTCCACAAACATCGAAATAGGACTGGTCAGCAAATGGACAATAAGCGCTATCATAACCAACAAAAAGATGATTGGAGCCAAAATCGCAATAAGCAGACGCTTTCGCATCTGCTTATCTGTTGCGGCCTGTGCCGCCAGCTGTGCCAGTATCTTGGCTGTTACCGGATCTACGGCCATACTATCGCCCTCCTGCCTTGCCCATATAGAGCATCTTATACTCTGGAATTTCAAAACTGATATGCAGCCGTTTCGCCCCCACCATAAACAAAGCATGTCCCCTTTTTCTCGCCAGCAATAGTTCCTGCTCTGCCTCTGTCAGATCGTAAAGATCCGCTGTCTCTTTCAGGTTCTTTCCGTCCGTCCCCATCAGCACCTTGTAGCAGGGAATATCAAGGAGCGCCTGCCCATACTGTTTGATACTCTCACTCAGAAAATCTACAATACTATGAGAGATGATTGCTAACGCCCCCTCATATTTCCTTGCCCGTTTCATTACATTTCTCAGATATACAAGAGACTGGGGTACTTTCTGATCAATCATCAGATACGCCTCGTCACAGATCAGCAGCACCCGCTCCTCCTTATTCCGGCTCATCTGCTCCCAGCACCAGGTCAGAATATTAAAATACTGTGTCCGCTTGATATGGTCGCTGGTCTCCTGCAGAGCATTGGTGTCCAACACAGTAATAGCGCCGCTGCCATTGCCCTCCCCCGTCTCTGTCTTAATACTGCTCTTTCCATTCCAGATAAAGCTGTCCGCCCCCTCTGCTATGTCATACAAAAGCAGAGCCAAGTCCGCATACACCTGGCGATCTGTTTCCTTATCCGCTTTTTCCTGCACCAGCCGGTAAAGGTCAGAGAACACGGGAAAATCATCTGACTTTAAAGAGAGAATATCTGTATCCCAGGTAATACCAAAATTCTTATACAACTCAATCAGGCATTTCTTCAGCACTGCCCGCTGCATATCCGTGATAGATGGGATATAGAGATTAAAAAAAATTTCAAGGTTTTTCATATGCAGCGCAAGGTCATTCATCCCATAACCCTCATCCCGGTACAGACGATCAGCCTCTCTTTCCCGCTCGTCATCACGGGGCGACGGTCGGACCTGTAAAGGATTAATCATGCCTGCAGAACCGCCCACGGCATTGATCCAATCCCCATTCAGGTTATGGCATAATTCTTTGTACTCGGATTCCGGGTCTACTACCAATACCTTAGTGCCTTTCATAAACTCTGACAGGATGATATGCTTAATGGCCGTGGACTTGCCCACACCGGAATTGCCCATGATGACAAAATTGCTGTTGGTCCGGTCTCCGCCCCGCCTCCAGATATCCACTACCACCAGGCCACCGCTGGTATCCTGGGCAAAATAGTATCCCTCCCCATCGTTAAATCCGCTGCTGGCAAAGGGAAAGCCCCCCACAAAGGTGGACATGGGCACGATTTTCTGCAGGATACTCTCAATTTTAGCATTGGTGGGAAAAGACGGAGAAATATGCCGGAAACTCTCTTTCTGTAGATTGGGGATTACCCGCATCTTGCACTTCATCACACTCACCATGCTCTCCGCACGGCGGCACATTTTCTTAAAAGCCTTTTCATCCTTGGCTATGGGCATGACTGACACGCTCATCAGCCCCACCGTCTCTCCCTCCCGGTCAATCTGCATGATGATCTTTTCCCCGTCCTCGGCAGCTTTTTCCGCCCTCTGTCTGGATAAAGGATCTCTCGCCCCCTCTGCCATTCCCCTTTGCTGTACCACGCTACGGGAAATGGCATTTATCAGCGTGGTATTGTCCACTGGCCTCCAACCGATGGACACAATGGTAGAGGGAATATTGGTAATACGAGAGAGCCATTCCACCTCCACTTTCTGCGGATAATGAATCAAACCATATACCTTTCCCATGTTTTCCCCCAATTCAAGGCTGTTCTTGGAAAATCCCAGCCCCATGGGGGTGATCACATTCAGCAGGGCGCTGTTTGCACCATCCTGTTCCTGTGTGATATTCTGTCCTTTAAACATTGCTATCCTCCTATTAAAAGCTCTGTAAATCCTGCTCAATACTTTAGCGTTGGAATAGTTGCGGAAAACTCTGTATCTTCCAGATGAGTATATGACGGGTTATGGACCAGGTTTAAAAGCCGTACAATCTCTTTCTCCCCCAGCACCTCCCAGGGGATGCCGCAGCGTGAAAACTTCTCCGAAAA
>CAMWTF010000346.1 GCA_947177105.1 uncultured Lachnospiraceae bacterium
GTGTATGGAATTTCCGTCTCGAAAAGTATATTCTCATCTCTGTCTGAAACAGTAATCGACGCATACCCATCAAAGGCCGGGGTTTCCGATGTGACAACAATTCCTATCTTGTCCAAATTCCGGTGCCGGGGGCGAAAAACCTGGCACACAGCTTGTCCATCCCCGTCCGACTGTTCCAGGGCCCAGCTGCCCTCGCCTGACAGACCGCTGACCTCCTCTCCCCTCAGCCACCCATTGGGTCCGAGCATAAGAAAAAGCTCAAGCAGCAGAAAGACAAGAGCTATTGCGAACCACTTCTTCCTATGATATAGATTCTCCCTCACCCATTGACTCACCCCGGGAAAAGTTATAGTCATATCCTTCGCTCTTTCCTTAAGTCGAATGTCGCTGAATTTCATCATAATCTCCCGTTTCCTGAAGTTCATAGAACTTTCAAAAATCTGCCTACTCAGCATATCATAAAGCAAAGTGAAACGCAAGAAAATTCGATTTTACCGCTCCTGCCCCCTCTCCTGCTTGGAAAACACACAGCCGCAGTAATTCTGCCGGTACAGTTCATACTTGGCAGACAGCTCCACTGATCTTTTGTATCCGTTTTTCTTTTTAAAATCCGAGGGCAGCCAAGGCACACCATATGTACTAGCCAGTTCCTCCCCAATCCGGTTGAGCAGCGGCGCATTCTTCAGGGGGCTGATGGACAGGGTAGTGGCAAAGTAATCCGCTCCTGCCGCAAATGCCCGTCGGGCGGTTTCCTCCAGCCGCAGCCGGAAACACCCCTCACAGCGCTCCCCACCCTCCGGGCATTGTTCCAGCCCCTGGGCCATGGCAAAAAAGCGCTCCGGCATATACTCCCCCTCTACCACCTGGATAGGATACCCGCCTCCCTCCTGATTAAAACACATAATCAGGTGCTTCTGTTCCTCCAGTCGGTGTCGGTACTCCTCCGCAAAGGAAATGTTCGGGTTATAGTAAAATACCGTTATGGGAAAATATACTCTCAGATACTCCAGCACATAGCTGCTGCAGGGGGCGCAGCAGCTGTGCAAAAACAGGCGCTTCTCCCCCTTGGGCAGTTTCTCCAGTATACCGTCCAGTTCCCGCTGGTAGTTTCTTTGGTTCATAACTTCTCTCCTTATTTAGAGTATTGCATGTTCCCTACAACTGTTTTAGGATCTAATGGCCTCCTCGTACAGGCGCTGTACCTTCTTCCAGTGGATCAGGTTGAACCAGCCCTCCACATAGGCCGCCCGCAGATTCTGGTATTGCAGATAGTAGGCGTGCTCCCATACGTCCACCAGCAGAATAGGGGTCACCTCGGACAGGTCCGGCACATTCTGGTTGGCTGTCTGCACGATGGAAAGCCTGCCGTCCTTGTCCGTGACCAGCCACGCCCAGCCGGATCCAAACTGAGAAGTAGCGGCCTGTTTCATCTGCTCCTTCCACTGGTTATAGCTGCCGAAATCCCGGTCAATGGCATCCGCCAGAGCGCCCTCGGGCATCTGTCCCATGGGCTGGCGCATGGTTCCAAAATACAATTCGTGGTTAAATACGCCGCCGCCGTTGTTGCGGATGGGAGTCTGGGCTGCCGCCGGAAGGCTGTCCAGATTCATCAGCAGCTCCTTCAGGCTCATTTTCTGCAATTCCGGATAATCCGCCAGCGTACTGTTCAGATTGTCCACATATGTCTTGTAATGTTTGTCGTGATGAAAATGTAAAGTCTTTTCATCCAGAATCGGTGTCAATGCGTCATAGTCGTAGGGCAGTGGCTGCACTACAAAGGGATAGGTTTCTGCCTGCATAAGTCCTCCTTATTTGAGTTCTGGTTTTGGTGATATCACCAAAAAACTGTTTTAGGTTAAGTATATGCCGTTTTTTGTGTTTCTATTCTCTATGCGCTTCATCAATTAATTCCTGTTCCTCCTCCTGGGCCACGGGGAACGTCAGCGTGACTTTGAACAAATCTCCGTCCGTGGTCAGCAGCATACTACCGCCCTGCAGTTCCGTCAGACTTCTGGCAATGGCCAATCCCAGACCATTCCCCTCCGTGTGCCGGGATCTGTCTCCCCGCACAAATCGCTCCATCAGTTCCGATGCATCCATATCCAGCGGATGACTGGATATATTTTTAAAGACCAATACGGCCTGTTCCTTCTGATCCTTTAGTCCCGAAGTTTCCAGACTCAGATACACCCTTGTATTGCTCTGAGCATATTTGCAGATGTTCGTCATCAGATTGTCCAATATCCGCCACAGCATCCGTGGATCCGCCATGATCCATACGGGCTCCTGACATTGCCGGATGATCAGATCAATCCCCCTTTCCCGCAGCCTCTGTTCAAATTCACCCATAGCCTGACTGAGCAGCACCCCCGCCTGACAGCGCTCCAGATAT
The DNA here is from genome assembly GCA_947177105.1 of uncultured Lachnospiraceae bacterium. Taxonomy (GTDB): domain Bacteria; phylum Bacillota; class Clostridia; order Lachnospirales; family Lachnospiraceae; genus Acetatifactor. The sequence goes on from CAMWTF010000346.1 coordinate 2,393, forward strand.
ACCTCCAGATTGCCGGTGGACGCTTTGGAAACCTCCATCAGATCCTCGATCAGCTTTTTCAGCCTGGTGGACTGCCGATGCAGCACCTGGGCATACTCCGTAATCTTCTCATTGTCCGATTGCTCTCTGCCGATCAGATCGGCATAATTGATAATGGAGGTCAGAGGCGTCTTGATATCGTGGGAGACATTGGTAATCAGTTCCGTCTTCAGATGCTCGCTCTTCATCCGATCCTCCACCGCATCCGCCACCACCTGGGATATGGCATTCAAATCCCTGCCAAACCGCAGTGCCTCCCCCCTCATGCCCTCCAGCGGAATCTGATAGCCCAGGTTTCCTTTTGCCATTTCCCTGCCGGAGGTCCGAAGCCGCATCATGCCGTCGGCCGTCCGCAGCGCCAGCCAAGCCAGCACCGTTTTTTCCAGGCCCCACAGCCCCCAGACCAGCCAGCCGCCCCGGCCTTTAACCAGCCAGTCTTGTATGCCTTCCATCCCTTCCCCATGCATCACCATATACTGGGCCAGGCCCAGCAGCAGCGCCTCCAAAATGCAGACCAGCAGCAAAATCAACAGCGCCTTGTGGAACCAGGACAATTGTTCCAGTGCCTTCAGGGGGCCGGCGCACAATCTTTGAAGCAGGCTGGTTTGCTCCCTCTGGCCCATTTCCCTATAACTAAATAAGTGCAGCAAAAAACCTGTCGCCAAAATCCCCAGCAGCAGCCCGCAAAATGTCATGTCCCTGATGCTTTGCCCCAGTTTGGCCATAATGGGCCCCGCGCCTTCCTCCCAGGTGATGGGAATATTCCAAATCCGGGGCAGCCCGCATCCCCACATCCATAC
>CAMWTF010000347.1 GCA_947177105.1 uncultured Lachnospiraceae bacterium
CCCATATTCTCCCTATTTAACTTACACATATTTAGACAATTGTGAAACATTCCCGGCAATCCCGTTCTATACGCCGGTCTGCAGAATCAATCTGTCATAAACCTCCGTCAGCACCTGAATCATCTTGGAAGACAATCCGTATGCATGCTGGTACTTCACCAGGCTCACGGCCTCCTCGTCCTCGTCCACACCAGAGATGGACATGCGCTGGGTGTTGATGATCTCGCTGATATCGCTGAAATTCTTCTGGAATGTCTCGGCCCGGCTGGCATTCAGTGCCACGTCCCCCAGAATACACTGCAAAAACTCTGAGGCCGTGCCTCCCCTGAAGCTCATCTTCTCCTTATCGGTCGCAATGGTTTTCAGGTCATCCAGCAGCACATCCTGCTCTACGCCGTCTCCCTTGACATAGCGGTGTGACAGCAAACCCGGATCGTTCTCCACCGCCGTAGACACATTGAAATTCATGGCAGTCAGGCGATAGTAGCTGTCGTCATGGTCAGACACCGTGAGAGACGCGGCCTCCTTGGCCAGCTTCGCAGCCTCCTTTTCAGCTGCCGCCTGAGACATACCGGCCCCTGTCAGCCTCGCCAGCTCTTCATTATATTTGTCATCATATTTTTTCTTGTAATCCGCATAGCTGACAGTTTCGTAAAAGGTGTCATACCGGTACTCATCCACAAAATTAAACTGGCCGTTCGTGGCGGGCATATCTCCAGTCAGCAGGTTGCTGCCAAAATTATCATAAGAATTATATCCACTCTTCAAAGTGTCATTAAACTTCTGAGCAAAGGTGCGGATCCAGGTGTTCATCTGGTTCATATAGTAGGGTATGCCCTGATACTTCAATCCCGTTCCCACGCTGGCTGTCTTGCCCACACGGTCATTGGTCAGACGCTGGGGATTTCTTGTGCTGTCAGACAGGGTAAAGGTATAACTGCACACCTTGTTTCCATTGTCATCATAACTGTACTGAACGGACCAGGAATCATAGTAGTAATCTCTGTTGCCGAGAGTGATGATGCCTCCCTGATCAGACAGATTGGAAAAATTAAGATCCTGCAAATATCCCTGTGCCACGCTGATGGTCACTGTATCATGATATTTTCCGTCCGCACTGTCCTGGGCCTCGATGCTGCCGATTTCTTCTATCGTACCGTTGAAATACTCACCGTTGTTTCCGTCACGCATCTGCACCAGCCCCTGCAGGTTGCCCCCCATTGCCATATTGTACAGATTGAACTTCTGACCGCCTTCCCAGTAGATATCATACAAACCGTCAATATCCGACTGGTTGACTTTCTCATAGCTGGCCCTGGCCCTGCACTCCAATCCATTGTACTCGGAGCCGTCCACCAGCGTCTGCCCTCCGGCTATCTTTACAATAAAGCGATTGGCCCCTGTCTCCCGATCCGGCTGGTTCGTATCCACAATGGGAGTCTCCCGCACCTCCACATCCACAATCAGAGATAACTGGTCTATCAGCAGACTCCTGCGGTCCCTCAGTTCATTGGCCTTGGTGCCGGAGAGTTCCACTACATTGATCTGCTTATTCAAAGTAGCAAGCTCCCCTGCCAGTGAATTGATCTCATCCACCTTGGTCTTGATCTCCTGATTGATATCCGCCTGCATCTTCTGCATATTCCCGGCCAGGCCGTTGAAATACTCTGTCAGCTGACCGGCTGTTCCGATAAACTGCTTCTTGGCGTTGGTGCTGCTGGGATCCTTCTTCCACTCCTGTATGCCGTTCACCATCATCTTGTCAAAGATGGTTTTAAATCCGGTGCTCTTCCCGTCATCGTCAAAATAGGCTTCTATCTGCTTCATGTAGTACTGCTTGATATCGTACTCACCTGCATTGGCGTTGTTGTTCCAGTATTTTGTGTCATAGAATTCATCCCTGACCCGCTCGATGGCCAGCGTATCTACGCCTGCGCCGGCGCAGCCGTAAGTCTGGAACACCCTTATTGCAGCGCTGGCCTGCTGTACTACCCGCTGGCGGCTGTAGCCTTCGGTCTGTACATTCGCTATGTTGTTGGCGGTGGTATTCAAAGCCGCATTGCTGGCCAGCAATCCCTTATATGCTATATTTAATCCAAAAAATTGTGAAGGCATCCCGCTATCCTCATCTTTCTATATTAAAGTTCTGTAACTTTCCTGTCAGCCGTTTCTCTGGTCGCTGCCAGGCTGGTTACTGTTTAAAGTTTTGCATATAACCTTATCTGCCCAGCGTAGTGATGATATGCTCCAGCATCTCACTTATGGCGTTGATATACCGGCTGGATGCGTTGTAGGCATTCTGGAACTTAATCATGTTGGACAGCTCCTCGTCGGAGGACACTCCCACAACCTGCTCCCGGGCATTGCTGGTAGTTTCCACTGTGTTCTGCTGGTTTGTCAAAACGTTGCGGAACGCATAGCCACTGTTGGCTACCTGCGCCACTAAATCGTCGTAATACTCCAGGAAAGTACTGGGTTTGCTCACATTGGGGTTCAGCGTATAAATTTTTTCCGTGAATGCTGCGCTGAGGGCTTCCGCCGTGGCTCTGTCCTCTGAGCCATCCTTCATAAATCCCAGTATGGAAGGGGACTCCTTCAATTCCTGGTCAATCTGCAGATTCTTCAGGCTGTAAATCGTCTCGGGACGCATCGGGTCATTCTTATCAGGATCCGAATCTCCCAGGTGCTCCTCCCGATATACCCAGTATACCTCACCGTCCGTATCGGTTATCTTCTCGTACCCCGGCGTGGAAATCTTGGCAAACAGCTGGATCGGGCTACCGTCCTCATGTCTCATATAGCCGCCCGGCTCGTCCTTGCATCCAAGCACCACCGTGCCGTCCGCCAGCGTTATCTCCTTCACCCCCGCAGCCTCCGCCAGGATGCCGTTGAGCTTGGTGGCCACATTGTGGATCAGCTGGTCAAACTCCGCCTGCATATTCATGATGACGGACTGGCATACATCATCATAGTTATTCTCAATATCGGTATAATCCGCCCGGTGATCCCCTCTTGCATACATCATGGCTTTCAGACCGCCGATATCGGTGTCCAAATCCGTGGAGATCTGCAGGCTCAGGTCAAACACCTCGGCTCCCCGGATATCATAATCCCTGGTGCCGTCCTCCCTCTCCGTGAACTTGGCATTCAAGGGCCAGAACGGTGTATAGA
>CAMWTF010000348.1 GCA_947177105.1 uncultured Lachnospiraceae bacterium
ATATAGCTGCGTCTGTGCTTGCGCGACTGAAAAACAAAGCTGCTGAAAGTGGTAGAAGTTATCAACTCTGCCTGCAACTCTTCTGCCAGGAAGAGTTCCTGCGCCGTTTGGAGAAATCTAAATACGCCGATAATCTTGTGCTAAAAGGCGGTCTGTTCATTTATTCTGTTACCGACTTTGACAGCCGTGTTACAGTGGATGTTGATTTTCTTCTTCGAAAAGTACCCAATACACCCGAGCAGTTGAAAGCAGTCTTGGAAGAAATCATCGGAGCATCTACGGGAAATGATTTTATTACCTTTCAAATTAAAGACATTGCGCCTATTGCCATAGCAAAGAAGTATGCTGGTATCGGAGCTTCACTTGTGGCCCAAATCAAGAATACAAAAACACCGTTCAGTATTGACTTTGGTGTTGGCGATGTCATTGTGCCAAAACAAGAAAAACGAAGAATTCCTACACAGCTTGATGATTTTCCTGCTCCTACAGTGAATACTTATTCACTTGAAACAACGATTTCAGAAAAGATAGACGCAATACTCAGCCTAATGGAGTTTTCCAGTAGAATGAAAGACTATTACGACATCTATTACCTTGCAAATAAATTTGATTTTGACGGAGCCACACTTACCGAAGCGTTGAAAAAGACCTTTGAAAACCGAGGACATACTTTTACACTCGGACAGTTTGAGCAAGTTATGGGTTTTGCAAATGACGAAGCAATGCAGAAGAAATGGAAAGCTTTCTGCCGTAAAATTGATATAGATACCAACGATTACGAAACTGTGCTACAGAAGATAAAAAATTTCCTTACCAAGCCGTTCGCGGCGGCTGTTACTGATAATAACCTGACTGAGCGTTGGATTGCCTCAGTAAATGAATGGCAACAGGGAGATGATTAGTTGCTGAAAAAACAGTATTAGCGGCCAATTCCATTTAATAATCAGTAGAAAGGCTGGAAAAAGTGTTGTAAACTGTCTTTATCAACAGACGAAGGAGATGTCGGGAATGATGGATATTTATTTTGACAAATTATATCGGTACAGCCGAATATCGGAACCCTGTTACATCGGTATTCCGGTGCGGGAGGGGGAACTATGGGATGCGGACACTGTGTGCGTGTGTCAGGAGGGAAAGCGTCTGCCTCTGCAGGCCAAGGTGACTTCCCGCCACAGGGACGGCTCTGTGCGCTTTTTGTTCCTGCGTTTTCTGGCGGATCTGCCGGGCAATAAGGGAACGGTGCTGCAGTGTGATCTGCACGGCGCAGCCGGGGCGGGACAAAGCGCCGGGATAGAGCGGAATATCAAAACGCAGCAGTGCGCCGAAGCAGAGCAGTGCGCCGAGGCAGAGCAAAATGCCGGGGACATATGGCCGGAGGGCGTATCCCCTGTAAAGGTTCATGCGGACGAAGAGGGGATCAGGGTGTCCACCGTCTGCGGCGGGAGGAACCATAGCTTTTCCTTCCGGGTAAAACATGACAGCCAGAGCATCTTTGAACAGGTGGACGTGGCAGGGCGGGTTTATGGGCGGCAGCAGTTCGTCGGCCCGCTTTTAAAGGACGGGGAGGGGAGGAAGTACCGGATGCGGATCGGCAGCTGGCAGGTGGTGGAACAAGGGCCTGTCTGTGCCGTTTTGAAGGCTATGGGCAGCAATGTGTCCCAGGGAAAAGAAGACGATCCCAGAATTGATTTTGAGTTAAAGCTGACCGCATGGGCAGGAAAGCCCTGGGTGGAGGTTTCCTATCGGATCATCAATACCACGGACCAGCCGCTCCATGTGGCATCCCTGGTGTTTTATCTGCTGCGGACTAAAGATGAAATGCCTGCTGGGGAAATCGGGCCCATGGCGATAGAGGAAAAACCGGACCCGACCGGCAAAGGGGCGCCTGCGGGCCAGCGAGGCGGCGTGTTCCATGCCAGGGGAACGGGAGAACTCAGGGAAGTTATGGAGCTGGCGCCCGTGGAAAATGTGCGCGCCTGCGCAGGCAGCTCCAACTTTAAGACCGACTTTTATCTGGGCCGGGGCGGTACAGCCGTGAACCGGGTGGTGGATTCAAAGTGGCTGCTCTACGAGTCCAATGAGCATATCTCGGAGGTGTTCTACGGAACGTTTTTCGCGGACTGTACGGACGCGGAGGGCGGTGTGTGCGCCACCGTGTTTCAGGCGCAGCAGAACTATCCCAAGGCGGTGTCGGCGGACCGAAACGGTCTGTCCGTGATGCTGGTGCCGGAGAACGTGGAGAAGGTTGTGATGCAGATGGGTATGTCGAGAGAGCAGAAATTTCTGCTGCATTTTCATGATGCCCAGGAGAGTCTTGCGGAGATTGACAATCGCAGCCTGATCTATCAGATGCCCGACAGACCGTATCTGTCACCAGAGACGCACAGGGCTTCAGGTGTCTGGCAGGATGTGTTCGTGGACAGATGGGATATGGAGGTAGAGAGAGCCCTCATCGGCAGAGCGGACGGCCATTGCCGGGCCTACGGCATGTTAAATTTTGGAGACTCCTATGACGCGGGGTATACGGCCCAGGGACGAGGGGGCGGCAAGCTGGTCTGGTGCAACAACGAGTATGACTATCCCCATGCCTGCGCCCTTTTGTATGTCCGCACGGGCATCAGGAGGTTTCTGGACTATAATATCGCCTCCTGCAGCCATTGGATGGATGTGGACGTGTGCCATTATCATCCGGAGGCGCTGTATATCGGCGGTCAGTGGGAACACACGGGAGGCCACTGCGTCAATGGGGAAATGGTCTGTTCCCATGAGTGGGTGGAGGGTCTTTTGGACTATTATCATTTCACCGGGGATGAGAGGGGACTTGAAACCGCTCTGGGCATCGGAGAGAATGTGCTGCGGCTTCTGGATACACCCATGTACGCCAAAGTGGGAGAGGCCAGCGCCCGGGAGACAGGGTGGGCGCTGCGCACCTTGACGGCGCTCTATGTGGAGACCCGGGATGAGAGATGGCTGCCCAAATGCAGCCGTATCCTACAGGATTTCAGGGCGTGGGAGGAGCAGTACGGCAATTGGCTGGCGCCCTATACAGACAACACCGTTATTCGTGTGGGCTTTATGATCTCCGTGGCCATCGGCAGCATCATGCGCTATTACCGGGAATTTCCCGATCCGGAGTTAAAGGAGATGATGCTCCGGGCGGTGGACGA
>CAMWTF010000349.1 GCA_947177105.1 uncultured Lachnospiraceae bacterium
TTTCTGTATCCGGCGCTCTGCGGCGGATGAGATGGATCAGAAAAAATGGAACAACCGCATCGTGGCCGCCGTTGTGTCCTGCATCGGCGCAGTGCTGGGCAGCGCCACGCTGAACATTATCATCAGCTACTATAAGTAATCGCAAAATGGGGTGAGACCGCAGAAATATCCTGCGGATTTACCATACATCAACCAATCTTTGACTAAGAAAAGGAGAGTATGATCTATGAGAAGACTGACAAACAAGATGAATGAACTGGCTGTTAAAGGTTATGTGAAAGGAACGCAGGCCAAGGCGAGACTGGCGGAGGTACTGACGCAGAAGTCCGGCGAGGGCTTTGTGGACACGGCGCTGAAAATCCTGATCTCCGTGGTTGTGGGTGCATTGCTGCTGGCAGGGCTGTACACGTTGTTTAAGGACACGATCCTGCCCACTTTAACACAGAAAGTCACCAGCCTGTTTAACTATCAGGGATAAGAAACTATTGCCAGTCCTGCCCATAGCGGTGGGGCTGGTATATTTTCAACCAAAGGAGGATTTGATGAAAGTTAAGAGTAAGATCGTAGCCCGGTATGAGGACAAAGGTAAGCTGAAGGCTGTTGCCACCGTCTGTCTGGACGGAAAGTTTCTGATCACGGGAGTGCGGGTGGCGGACTGCCAGAAAGGACTCACGGTGTTTATGCCCAGCCGGGAAATCCATACAGGGGAATACCGGGATATCTGCTTTCCTGTCACATCGGAACTGTACAAGCAGATCAAAGACAGTGTGTTGGAGGCATATGAGAGTGTGGAGGATGGCGGTGAGCAGACAGGGGATAGGTTTCCGGCAGCAGACATGGAAGTGCCGGGAAAGGACTTCTTGCCGGAAAAGTCGGTTGCATCCGGGCGGGACAGCCAGTGAGGGGCATGAGAAATGCCCGGCGGGGGCATTCCGCCGGGCCTCGGAGGTGATGGATTGGAGATAATCATTGTGCTGCTGATCGTGGCGATTCTAAACGGGGCAGTGGCCTATATAGATGAGATGCTTTCCGACCTGGTTCCCATGACGCTCCATGCGGATCTGTACATGACCAGAGAGGGCGGGGGCAGTATGGTGGAAGTCCTGTTTGAAATCCTGCTGGGCTTTGGGGTGTCGCTGATCATTCTGAAGTTTCTGAAAAAGGGGTTTGAGTGCTATGTGATGTGGACAGACGGCGACCCGGACAGCGAGCCGGTCTACCTTGTGACCCGCTTTATCCAGGCGGTTGCTGTGGCGGTATGTTTCCCGATCCTGTACGGATGGATGGCGGACATCACAACAAGTCTAACGGATGAACTGCTGGCGGCTATCGGGGTATCCACGAACTATGACTGGATGGCATGGGTGAATGGCCTGTCCTCTGCGGGGATAGTGACCGCCATCTTCGGGCTGATATTTGTAATCAGCTACTTTATGCTGTATTTCCAGTTTCTCATGCGGGGCCTGGAGATCATGATCTTGCGGATCGGACTGCCCATTGCCTGTGCGGGGCTTTTGGACAATGATAAGGGAGTATTTAAGACTTACATGATGAATTTCTTCCAGTCTGCCGTTTCCGTGGTAGTGCAGATCGCCCTGTGCAAGCTGGGAGTGGGGATGATGATGAACTTGAGCGTGTTCTGGGGAATTGCCTGTATTGTGCTTGCCATTAAGACTCCCCGGTTCTTAAGCGAGTTTATGATCCCGACCGGTGGAGGCAATGGTGTGGTGAACAATGTTTACCATTCGGTACGATTGGTGGGGATGGCAAAAAATCTGATGAAGTAAAGGCGGTGGCTGCATGGTGACAATAGACGGTATTTCTATGGCTGTCATCTCCCTGATCCGGCTGGGCGCAGTGTTCCGATTTATTTACTGCATGGTTCGGCTGGAGGGGGCGGAGGAAGAGCAGACGCAGTATCGGAAACGGGCAAAGAATACGGTACTGTTTTATGTGTTTGCGGAATCGGTCTGGCAGATCAAGGAGATTGTTTTTTACTATTTTGGAACATAGGGAGGGCATATGGAGGATGAGATCAGCCTTTATATTCCTATAGGGGTAAAGGCGCAGAATGAGTTATTTAATGGTTTTGGAAAACGAGAACTTATGCAGAGTACTGTGGGTTCCCTGCTGGGAGGAGTAGTGGCCATCCTGCTTTGGTTGTCCTCCGGGAACGTGGCGCTGACAGTTGTGGCGGCATTGACCGGGATTTTTGGCAGCGTGATGATGTGTACCAAAGACCAGAGCAACCAGAGCGTGGTAGATCAGGTGGGCAACATGATCCGATTTAACCGCAACCAACAGATTTATCCCTACCGCATGATGGATGAGTGGGGAAATGATTGAACAGGAATATAAAATTTGGAGAGATTGGAGGGCATATATTTGACATTTCTTGACCTTTTTGCCGGGATTGGAGGATTCCGAAGAGGTCTCGAAAGAAGCGGACATACCTGTGTGGGGCATGTCGAAATTGATAAATACGCAAACAAGAGTTATATGGCAATGTATGGGCTGGAGGTCTGCCCCTATGGGGAGTGGACTCATCCGGACTCAAATTGTTGCAGGATATGCAGCCGGGAGGTGAGAGAGAACTGTGACGGAAAAGAATGCAAAGGTGAATGGTACGCAAAGGATATTAAGCAGCTTACAGCAGGAGAGGTTCCAAAAGCTGAAATCTGGACTTTTGGATTTCCTTGTACCGACATTAGTATCAGCGGAAGAATGGCAGGGCTGCATGGAGAGCGAAGTGGACTGTTTTTTGCGGTTACTGGTCTGCTCAAAAGCACGGCTGCCGAGGATAAGCCCCGATACCTTATCATTGAGAACGTTAAGCATCTTGTGTCTTGCGAGAAAGGCGGAGATTTTACCAGCGTTCTCCTTGAACTATGGGAGGCAGGGTATGACTGCGAATGGAGTGTTGTCAATTCCAAAGACTTTGGGGTGCCCCAGCACAGGGAAAGAGTGTACATTGTCGGACATCTTGGAGGACGATGTAGACGGGAAATATTTCCTGTCGGCGGAGCAAACCCGGCGCCTGTTAAAAGACTTATAGACGGGAAACAGGGAAAGAGAGTCTATGATCCGGAGGGCACATCTATTACCTTGAATGCAAGCGGTGGGGGATTTGCCGGGAGAACGGGACTGTATGCAG
>CAMWTF010000350.1 GCA_947177105.1 uncultured Lachnospiraceae bacterium
AATGTGGCCACTGCCGTGCGCACCATTGTGGTGCTGGTTTTCGCATGGCTCATGGTGCTGGTGGCGGGTTCCGGCTCCCAGATAGGGCAGATAGAAGGGAAGACTTTCCTGTTCCTGATTCTGTCCGGGCTTGCCACGGGGGCATCCTGGCTGTGCTATTTCAGGGCGCTGCAGCTGGGCGACATCAACAAGGTGGTGCCCATCGACAAATCCAGCACCGTGCTGACAATCCTTCTGGCATTTCTTTTTCTGCGGGAAAAAATCAGCCTGATCGGAACGGTCGGCGTGGCGCTGATTGCGGTGGGCACATTTCTGATGATTGAGAAAAAAGAGGGGAAAACAGAACCTGAACAGAGAAAGGGAAAAAGCTGGCTTCTCTACGCAGCCGGTTCGGCGCTGTTTGCCAGCCTTACCTCTATCCTGGGGAAAATCGGCATCTCCGGTGTGGAGTCCAACCTCGGCACCGCCATCCGCACCATGGTGGTGCTGGCTATGGCCTGGGTCATGGTGTTCGCCACGGGAAAGCAGAATACGGTAAAAGATATCCCGCCCAGGGAGCTGCTGTTTATCTGTCTCTCGGGGCTGGCGACAGGCGGTTCCTGGCTCTGCTATTACAAGGCGCTGCAGGACGGGCCCGCCAGCGTGGTGGTGCCCATCGACAAGCTCAGCATCCTGGTGACGGTGGCGTTTTCGTATGTTATATTCGGGGAGCGGCTTTCCCGGAGGTCAGGCATCGGATTGGGGCTGATTGTGGCCGGGACGATGTTAATGCTGTTTTGAGCCGTTGCGAAGCTGTTGCGGAAAGAGTGAAAATAGCCGTTGTGAAAATCTCCTGCGAAAATCGTAGAAAATCGTTGTAAATCGCCCGGGAGTATGCTATGCTTAGGGCAGAGCAGATTTTCTTCCTATGTGTAGTCTATTTTTCAGCATTCTTGTAAATCGGAAAATTCCTGCTTGAACATCCAACAAAAAGTGGGAGATTCCGAGGAGCCTCCCACAGAACGGAAAGGGAGGTATCAAAACAGTGGCGGAAAAAGATATATCGGAGAAAGTCCTATTGTCCCATCCGGATGTGTTCGCGGACTGTGTGAACGTGCTGGCCTATGGGGGCAGGGCCAGGCTGAAGGCAGAAGATATGCGCCTGGCTCCTACGGAAAGCTTCCTTCGGGGAAGTAAAAGGATGCATAATCAGTTCTGTGACCTGAGCTTCTATCTGGTGAAGCAGGGGCGGACGGTACTGCAGTACATTCTGGAGAACGAGACCAGGCTGGGCAGGTACCAGGTCCTGCGCAAGGCCTGTTATCTGGGCGGCGCGTACAGGGCGCAGATAGCGTCTGGGACGGTCTATCCTGTGATTGGGGTGGCGCTGGACTGGACCAGGAAAAGCACAGGGATTCCGCTGAACCTGCACAGGCTGCTGGAGCAGAACGGAGCTGCCCGAGAGGATTTGGAGCTGGTGGACGAGGTGCGGCTGCCGGTCTGGCATATGAAAAAACTGCCTAAGGAGGTCAGGGCGCGTTTTAGGAGTGATATGGGGTTCGTGGTGGATTATCTGAACGAAGGGAACTTTGAAGGGCGTAAGCATCAGCGGATATGCCATCCGGAGGCGCTGTGCGAAATGATGGAAGCGCTCACCGGGGATCGCAGATTTACGGATATGGTTGGAGAACTGCGGAGGAAGCAGGAGAGAAAGGAGGAAGTCATTATGTGTGAGTATATTGATATGTTGGAGGCGAGAGGAGAAGCCCGGGGAGAAGCAAGAGGAAAAGAGATGGGGAAAGAGATAGGCGAGAATCTTCTGGCATCACTGCTCTCGAAACTGTACGCCCTTGGCCGGGACGAGGACGCGAAGCTGGCTGTGAATGACAGGCAGGCCCGGAGAAGATTTTACGAGGAACTGTGCATCGGATAGCGCATGAGCAGATGACATGAAATCTAATATTAACATGAATGTAAGCTTCAAGGCTTTCGGAGATACCTCCTGTGACGAGTATCACAGAAGGCTCCAAGCATTATAATTCATCGGGAATACGAGGCAGGACCGAAGTGGCCCTTGCCCCAAATCTTCCATGCGTTCAGCACATTGCGTGAGTAAATAATTGTACCAAAGAGCATTGCATCAAGCATACATCCAGACTCCTCCGCCAAGGAGAACATACATTCAGACAAATCAGGAATCCAGCCCCGTCAGCACATTCCGCTGGAACCCCACATAAGTCACCACAAAATAAACCCCATAGACAGACAGAAACATCAAAAACGAAACCCCGAAATACCCTGCCGCCGCCGTATGCGTACCGGTATAGAAATTGAACTTCCATCCCAGATACACCGAAATAATCCCGCTGACCAGGGCCGCGAACAAAATGGGGCACAGATAGAACAGGGCCAGCTGCTTCAGGATGACACCGGATATCTCTTTCCGGCTCAGCCCGATCTGGTGCAGCACCTGATAGCGGAACCGGTACCTGGCGGAATCCGAGAGCTGCTGCACGGAGAGCACGGTCAGCGCCACGCAGACGAAGACCAGCCCCACATAGACCAGCGCGAAAATGACGGAGGACAGCAGGAACTTTGCTTCCGGAATCAGGTTGTCCCTGACCATATTTTTATATACATACACCGCGATTTGATCCGTGCCGGATGCCATGGAGTCCAGCACCCTGTGGCTGCCGAAATCCTCATAGCTGTCCAGGGACTCCAGGGCGTCCAGGGACTGCTGGAGGGTGTCGGGAGCTTTCTCCGCCAGATTCGCCGCCAGCAACCTGTAGTAGGGAGTCATCTGCCGTGCCGTCTCATCGGAGACCACCAGCAGATAATCCGCTCCGTTATGGCCGTCCTGAGAGAGCGGCTCCGTGCGGATGCCCGCCGGGCGAAGCGCCTCGCCATCCGGGCCGGATACCGCGATTTCCCCCGTGAAGTCCCCGGTCTCGTTCCAGACCCGTTCCTTCAGATGGAGCAGATATTCCTCTTCGCCCAAAGCGACGGCGGAAAGCCCGGCCATTTCCCGGATGCGGTTGTAGTCGGACAGCGCGATGTAGGTGTCGAACCTGTAGTAGGCCCATGTGTCTTTGCTCGTGATTTCCGCCTGGTTGGGAGTCCCGTCGCTGTTCAGGCAATCATCGCCGAAGAATCTGAGATGGGTGCACAGCCA
>CAMWTF010000351.1 GCA_947177105.1 uncultured Lachnospiraceae bacterium
ACTCTACAGGCATTACTGTGCTGGAGCTATCCATCTCGATACCAAAATCATAGTCTTCATCACCATCGCCCAAGTCATGCCACTGGAGCTGGAAATCACTGTTATACATGGGCAAATCCTCGCCGAAAGTATTCTTGATCGTGATCACCACATCCAACAACTGCATTCCTTCAGTGGGGGTATAGCCCTCATACTCGGAAGGATATGCTACAGAATCAACACTGTAATCAAAGAAAACCGTCCTGAAGGTGGTGCCGATCACCCCGTCTGCCTGGCCGTCCTCTGCCTTTACAACGTTGTTCACTGTGGGGCTGGTGCCGCAGGCAGTGAGCATCATACATGCCATCATCATTGCTGCAATACAAGCCACTAACTTCTTACTGAATTTCATAATTACTCCTCTCCTCTTTCATACATTTTTTCTGATCACTTAACGATCAAAAGAGATTATAGTACTATTTTTCGTGTTTGTCTATATCTTTCACAAAATATTTTATAAAATTAAGAATAAAAAATTCGATTGATCCCAAAAATAATCAGTCCGGCAGTTATATCCAACAATATCGCTATGCCTGCAATAAACAACTCGCCAAACCACATAAATCCCAACATCAATCCCACTCCTCTGCTCATCATGTGTATTCTATAACCTTTATACGCAGAAAACTCATATACCTTTACCTGGGTCAGTTTAGGCAGCTTCTCTTCGGCCTGGCAGTAACTGTCCTGGATTAGCTCATTTTGGGACAAATCCCTGATCTGGTATTCCCCGCGCCAATAAGTTATAGGAGGCGGATAGGCGTTGGGGTCCTGGTGCTCTATCTCACCCAGATGCTCTGATGACATGCAAAACGCAATATACTCAGAAGAACTGGACTTTTCATATGATGCCTTATATACCTCATAATAGTACCCAGCTTCCTCAGCCTGGAGCACTAAGGGGAAGTCCAGCTCGCCGCTGTCGGATATTATTCTGTCAAACCAGAAAACTTCATTGCATTCGTACCAGATGAGACAGAAGGTGGTAAGCATTACCATCATCGCCAGCCATATGAGCACGGGCAAAATTACCCGCAGGCAAACATTGAATATCGGCTTTTTCCCCGTAGTCCTCCTTGCAGGACTCTGTAAATAGGGCGGACGCCCTCCGGGTCTATCGCTGCAGTTTCCCATTTTTTCTCCCTGTGAATATTGCTAGTTCCTGTTGTTTTTTGTTGCAATCCGCGTCACTTTCCTGGCAAAACGCCGTCCATATACGCCGGTAAAAATCCCATGGTATTCGTCAAAGCTGACCTGGCACTGATAGGTCATAATCTCCATCTCCACGCCAAACAGCCCCACATGGTAATCCATACTTTCCATGCCGCAGGACTGATAAAAACGCTTGCGGCGCACCCGCTCGCGACTGTTTTCGCAGGGAATCTCCGGGGTCTCAATCTCCAGCAATACTCTCCGGTCTCTGTATCGTTTCTGCAAAAGACCAAGCGCCTGTGCTCCACAGCCCTGTCCCCGGACATCTTCCACAATTGCAAAATAATCCACCAACAGCAAATCCTGCCATGCGATGGTGATAATCTCTCCCACCAGCCGCTCTTCCTCATTCACCAGTCCCAGGATCTCGGTGATTCCCTCACGTTGCTTTTTCCGGATCAGCCAGAAGGGTTTCTTCTCACTTGCCGGGAAAGCATCCCGGTACAGCCTTTTCAGATCCCTCATCTGCGTTTTTGTCAGCTGCTCCACAATGTGGATATTCATTTCCTCATGCCTCCTGTTTAGAGTTTCGTATGTATCCACCAGACATACGGCCATCCTTATCAGGCCGCTTTAACTTTAAGGCATCCTGACACGAATCATTTCCCTTCTAAAAAATAACCTCATGCCAGAGCACCCTGTGTGAAAAAATATGCTGCCAGCTGAGCCCTTGAACTGAACTGCTCCGTCTGTATCAAGTCCCTCACTTCTTCCCTGGTGTAAAAACGGGAATCAATCTGTTCATTTTCCGAGGTGTGATCCTGCATCTGCCCTTCCGCCTCCACTATGGCGATGTAGGTGGTGACATCGGAAAAGGCCACCGCCGCAAAGGAGGCGGGCAAAATGTCCCGGATCTTCTTGACGGAAAGCCCTGTCTCCTCATACAGTTCCCGCTGGATACAGTCCTCCACGGACTCTCCTTCCTCCAGCATACCCGCACACAGATTGTAGACGCTCCGGTTAATGCCCATGCGGAACTCATGCAGCAGAAGCATCTTCCCCTGGCAGATTGCTACGATGGAAACCCCGCTGGGCTTCTGTCCCAGATCCTCCGGGGAAGACAATTCCCTGCGGCTGACTATCTCATACTTTTTTTCATGCCCAGCTTTATTTAAGTAGGTCAATACATAGTTTTTTAAAAATCTGCCGTTTCCCACTTTTTCCATCTTTAGAAGTTTCATATGTCCACACCGTATCCTTTCTACTGTTAATGTTTCCTATAGGCAAGGGAGGTTCCACCGCCCGGTGAATTAAATTCTGCCTCTCCCCAACTGTTCCCATAGGGAGGGATATACTTTCTTCCGGGTGATCTCCACCAGCCCCAGCGGCGTTATATCCACTATTTTTACTGTCACAGGATCTTCTCTTGCCAGCTCCCGAAGCTTTTGCAGCAGCTCCTCCTCCTGGGAGAGATTGGCCAGATTGATGAAATCCACAATAATAATGCCGGAGAGGTTTCGCAGACGCATTTGACGGACAACTTCCCCGGCAGCCTCCAGGTTCACCCGGCGCATGGTATCTGTTGAAGACGGGGAACCCGAGGCCCCGGGAAGTTTTGTGCATTTTCCTGTGTTCACGTCGATGGCAGTCAGACTCTCTGTCTGTTCCACCACCAGATTCGCACCGGATTTCAGCCATACCATTTTGCCCATGGCCTCCTCCAGCCTTGTTTCCAGGCTGTATAGTTTGTCCAGAGGAAAATCCGGATCCTGATACAGCCGAATATTCTTTCGCTCCAAAGAAAAGCGCCTTTGCTCCTGCAGCCGCAGCAGTTCCTCATACATCAGCGGCAAATCCGTCACCACTTCCTCATATTCGCCGGGCAAAAAAGGCTTAAGCGCCTCCTCCAGCGCGGATCCTGCCTCGTGCAGGCAGCTGTAGCAGGTGCGGTGCTGCCC
>CAMWTF010000352.1 GCA_947177105.1 uncultured Lachnospiraceae bacterium
AGCCGGGGGTTACTTATGGAGTTTTTTGGAAATGCTGGTAGTCCTTACAGGAATTCCAGTTACCGCCCCAGGTAAAGCCATGTTCCTTGAACAGGCGGCAGCACAGGTCATCCTCATCAATTTTATAGGGAAACGCCTTGCTGCGATCCGCATAGTCTTCCCCGGCGGCGGGGGAGACATTGATGGTCTGATCCTTGTTGTAGGTGATATAGGGATTGTACAGGGGGTTGATGTCTATGGCCAGTCCGTAGGCATGTCTGGACAGGCTGGAAGAACCTGATACCACCCGGTAGTTGAAGCAGGAGGTATTGTTGTCTGCCATAGACAGGTCATCATCCCCGCCGTAGGCGTCAATCAGCTGCATTTTTTCTATCTGATACTCTGCCTTGTACAACTCATGGAATATCTCCACAAGATCCTGCGCAATGGCCTGGTTGCAGATCAACTCCCCTTCTGCGGAATTTCCGTCAAAATCCCAGTAAAGCACATGAACATAGGAAAGCTCATCCAGGGTAATTGCCGGATTTTCCAGATTGGCAGGATAGGAAACACCGGTTATATATTCCGCCAGGCCATCGGAAAGCGGCTCATAGTAAAAACCGTCCTCCCAGGTGATACGGGCATCCGCCAGCAGATCCCCGTTCAGGGAGAGACCGGTCAGGAGAGGGCTGCCGTTGTTTCCCATTAAATTCTTCATATCTTCATTCATGGTGTCATTATTCGCCCCGGCTGCATCTGAACTTTCTATATTATATGCGTCGCCGCCTGCTCCCGGCACATCTGCAGGGATGCCGTCAGAGCCCTCTGAGGGCGTAGAAGTCAGCCCCTCGGTTGAGCCTCCGGCTGCTTGTGATATCCCTGCAGCTCCCCCGGGCGCTGCAAAAGGCTGCGGATTCTCAGCAGTTGCCAGGGGCGTTGCCGTGGGCTGCGGGTGCTCCTGGGCAATATCACCCAGAGTTTCGGAGCCGATTCCGATAAGCCGGCTGATGCTGATACATATGACAATCACCGCTCCAATGGCGGCAAGTCCCTTAAACAGGATATTCCATCTCTGATTCATAATTCCCTCGTTCCTGCATACCGTTGGCTGCGCCTGGGGTATTGCGAATATGGGCGAAATGTCTGCACCCCTGCGGATATTATAGCACGTCCGTGTACGCCCGTCAAAATTTTAGTTTTTTCATTTAATGATTGTAAATGTGTGCCAAATTTAGTAAAATAGAAAATCGAGGTAAGAACGAATGAGTATTGTAAAAACCGAAAACTTGATATATGAATATGTAAAGCGGGACGAGGAAGGCAATGCGGACGGTGTCATCAGAGCGGTCAACGATGTGTCTCTGGGCATCCGGCAGGGGGATTTCATCGCCATAGTAGGTCACAATGGATCAGGCAAGTCCACACTGGCCAAGCATATGAACGCAATTTTGCAGCCCACCCAGGGCACTGTTTGGGTGGACGGCATGGACACCCGGCAGGAAGAGCGGATCTGGGATATACGACAGCGGGCGGGCATGGTATTTCAGAACCCGGACAATCAGATTATCGGACAGGTGGTGGAGGAGGACGTAGGCTTTGGTCCGGAGAACCTGGGGATCCCCACCGAGGAGATCTGGAAAAGGGTGGAGGAAAGCCTGCGGGCAGTGGGCATGTATCAATTTCGTTCCCATTCGCCAAACAGGCTTTCCGGCGGCCAGAAGCAGCGGGTATCCATCGCCGGGGTGCTGGCTATGCGTCCCCAATGTATCGTGCTGGATGAGCCCACCGCCATGCTGGATCCCAGCGGCCGGGGTGAGGTTATCCGCGCCGTCAGAGAGTTGAACCAGACGGAGAAAGTCACAGTGATCCTGATTACCCACTATATGGAGGAGGTCATTCATGCGGACCATGTCTATGTCATGGATAAAGGGAGGATTGCCATGGAGGGCACTCCCAAGGAGATCTTTTCCCAGGTGGAAAAGCTGCAAAAGCTGCGGCTGGATGTGCCCCAGGTGACACTTCTTGCCCATGAGCTGCAGCAAAGAGGGCTGGGGCTTCCGGACGGGATACTGACCACCCAGGAACTGGTGCAGGCAATCAAGGAACTCTAAATAAGAGAGGTACAAAATGGCACTGACTGTTGACCATATAAGCTATATATATGACCCGGATGCTCCTATGTCCCAGAAGGCGCTGGACGACATCAGCCTGACGATCCCAGAGGGACAGTTTATAGGAGTTATCGGCCACACCGGATCCGGCAAGTCCACGCTCATGCAGCATCTGAACGGGCTGGTCAAAGCCACCAGCGGGCATATCTATTTTAACGGCAAGGATATTGACGCAAGGGATTATGACAAAAAAGAGTTGCGCAGCAAGGTGGGACTGGTATTCCAGTATCCGGAGCATCAGCTTTTTGAGGTGGATGTGTTTTCGGATGTGTGCTTTGGTCCCAAAAACCTGGGACTGGACAAGGAAGAGGTGGAGCGGCGGGCCAGGGAGGCTCTGTCCAGAGTGGGGCTGCCGGAGGAACTGTACGACCAGTCCCCCTTTGAACTTTCGGGCGGCCAGAAACGACGGGTAGCCATCGCCGGAGTGCTGGCCATGCAGCCGGAGATCCTGATCCTGGATGAACCTACCGCCGGTCTGGATCCCAAGGGGCGCAGGGAGATCCTGGACCAGATCAAGCTCCTGCAGACCCAGACGCATATGACCATACTGCTGGTCAGCCACAGTATGGATGACGTGGCTGAGTATGTGGACAGGATCATTGTGATGAGCAAGGGAAAAATACTGTATGATGATATCCCCCGGAATATTTTCCGGCGCTACCGTGAGCTGGAGGAGATTGGTTTAGGAGCTCCCCAGGTGACCTATATCCTGCACACCCTGCAGGAAAACGGGCTGCCGGTAGACACTGACATCACCACCATACAGGAGGCGGCGGACAGCATCCTGCAGGCGCTGGAAATGCGGCATTTTTCACCATCCTGATTTGAGTCGCCGCGCAGCGGCGACAGGGAGGTTAGGGTGAAAAAGGATTTTCACCATCCTGATTTAAGTGCCCGCTGAAGCGGGCAGATGGGAGTTAGGGTGAAAAGGGATTTTCACCATCCTGATTTAAGTGCCCGCTGAAGCGGGCAGATGGGAGTTAGG
>CAMWTF010000353.1 GCA_947177105.1 uncultured Lachnospiraceae bacterium
CTGATCACTGAGAATCCGCCCAAAATGGGGATCAATATAGTCATAGTCCTGAATATCATACTTATGGTTGGACGGAGAAACAAACAGGGGATTAAAATAAATCACCTCTATGCCCAGGTCCTGCAGATAATCCATTTTGTCCAGTACGCCCTGTAAATCGCCGCCATAGAACTCCCTTACATCCATCTGGGCGGGGTAGCGGTTCCAATCCTCCACGCGATGTACATGAGCCCCAATATAAGCATACTCATCTGTCAGCACATCATTGGTGGGATCTCCGTTGCAGAACCGATCCACATAGATCTGGTACATAACCGCGCCCTTAGCCCATGCGGGCGTCTTAAAGCCGGGCAGAATTACAAAATCATAATATTCATTCTCATCTCTGGCCAGACCTCTTACATCATAAATACCGGAAATCTTGCCTGTCACAACCTCGAAGTGATATGTGACCTTTTCATTCTCCAGCTGGAGTTCATGGGTATAATAGTCAAACAGCCCGTCAGACTCCGTCCGATTCATCAAATAGCGCTGCTGTTTACAGATTAAGAATACACGATCCACATTGTGCCAGGCCGTCCTGAAACGTATGGTCACCCTGTCATAAGGCGCCGGTTCGGCGGGACTTACATAGTCCTCAGTGGTATCCGTAAAAAGAGCTCGTTTATTAAAAACAGGGCGCATTGTCGCCATGTACATCTGATTTTGTTCTACTTTGCGTATATGATCTATATCCATGCCCTTACCTCCTGATTAACGTGGTGTGCATTACTTCTATTTTAATATTTTATGATTGCCAGCGCAAGTGTTTGATCTTCTCAGTTGTCCAGTACTATAGTACTAGGCAACTAACAGCCGGGCTAGTAAAAAAGACAGCCGCTAAGCTGTCCTTTTTAGAGAAGGTATTTCTTTCTTATGGGGTATAGCAAAAAACTATATAATGTATTGGGGGGTTACGCATATTATAATACCATGGGTCTCCAATTTTGCATAGACTCAGATTTCACAAATATTACAAAATCACGCCTTCGTTTTTGTGCATTTTGCCGCATATAATATGACACATTCTCCTGTAATCACTATACCGCCTGGAACAGCGCCTCAAACTCTTCCTGACCGATCTTCTCCTTCTGCAGCAGCAATTCCGCACAGCTGTGCAGCACATTCTCATGTTCCAGAATAAGCGCTTTAGCCTTGGCATAGCACTCGTCGATGATGGCCTTAACCTCTTTGTCAATCTCACCGGAGATAGTCTCGCTGTGACTCTTGGCATGAGCCAGATCCTTGCCGATGAACACCTCATCGTCATCGTCGTCATAACAGATCACGCCAATCTGATCGGACATACCGTAACGGGTCACCATACGGCGGGCCTCCTTGGTAGCTTTCTTGATATCGCTGGAAGCGCCGGTAGTAATATCCTTGAAAATAATTTCCTCAGCGATCCGTCCGCCCAGAGATACCATGATATCCTGCAGCATTCTGCCCTTGGTCAGGAACATCTCATCTTTTTCCGGCAGGGGCATGGTATAGCCTGCCGCTCCCAGACCCGTGGGGATAATGGATACCGTATGCACCGGACCTACATCGGGCAGCACATGGAACAGAATTGCATGACCCGCCTCGTGGTAGGCGGTGATCTTCTTCTCCTTTTCGGATATGATACGGCTCTTCTTCTCCGCACCGATGCCTACCTTGACAAAAGCGGCCTCGATGTCCTCCTGCTGTACATAGGCTCTGTCCTTCTTGGCGGCATTGATGGCGGCCTCATTCATCAGATTCTCCAGATCCGCCCCGGAGAATCCCGCCGTAGTCTGTGCCACCCTCTCCAGGTTCACATCCTCCGAAAGCGCCTTATTGCGGGCATGTACTTTCAAGATCTCTTCCCTGCCCCGCACATCCGGCCTTCCCACTGCCACCTTCCGGTCAAAACGACCCGGGCGCAATATGGCAGGATCCAAAATATCCACGCGGTTGGTAGCCGCCATGACGATGATTCCTTCATTGTCACCGAAACCGTCCATCTCCACCAGCAACTGATTCAAGGTCTGCTCCCTCTCGTCGTGGCCGCCGCCCATGCCGGTGCCCCGCCTGCGGGCCACAGCATCAATCTCGTCGATAAAGACAATACAGGGGGAATTTCTCTTGGCGTCCGCAAACAGATCCCTGACACGACTGGCGCCCACACCCACAAACATCTCCACGAAATCGGAGCCGGAGATGCTGAAAAACGGCACTCCCGCCTCGCCTGCCACGGCTTTGGCCAGCAGGGTCTTACCGGTTCCGGGAGGTCCCTCCAGAAGTACGCCCTTGGGAATCCGGGCTCCCAGCTTAGTATATTTGGAAGGGGAACGCAGGAAATCTACGATCTCCTCCAGTTCCTCTTTCTCCTCCTTAAGACCTGCCACCATGCCAAAATTGGTCTTGTTCTCCCCTGCAAAGATCCGCACGGCCCGATGCCTGCCGAAATTCATCATCTTGCTGTTGCCGCCCCCCGCGTTCTGGGCATTCATCATCATAAAGAAGAAAATGAACATGGCCGCAATGACCAGCAGGGGCAGTATGGTGGTCAGAAACAGGCTCTCCCTCTCAATATCCTCCACGGTGGGTTCATAGCCATGCTCCCTGGCAATGGCCTCCACCTCATGGATATCCGTGGCATACAACTCCTTCACCACTTCTCCAAACACCACTTTGGCATATCCGGTGGGCGCTTCTCTGTTGGGCGTGATGATAACCTCACGAACCGCGCCGCTGTCCAGATCCCTGATAAACTGTGCCTGGGTGTAATCATTTTCCTGCCTTCGGAACATGGAGATCACTGCCAGCATGACCAGCAGGAATGCAATTATTATAAAATATGAACTAAAATATCTGTTTGGTTTCAATGGACGCCTCCTAATTAAACTTACCTCTTCCCTGCATATCGCAGATTATACCTGCAACACTGCGTTAATCGGTATTTGGAACCTCGGTTTCAAACTTTACGACACCGATGTAGGGCAGGTTCCGATACCTCTGGTCGTAATCCAGGCCGTACCCCACCACAAACTCATCCGGGATCTGGAAACCGGTGTAATCCACATGCACATCCACAACTCTGCGCTCCGGCTTATCCAGCAGAGTACACAGA
>CAMWTF010000354.1 GCA_947177105.1 uncultured Lachnospiraceae bacterium
GCTTAAGGAACATACCTATCTGGGAAAAGAGGGAAAGTCCGGGAACACTTCCAGGAATTGTACGCTTGAACAATATGAGACAGATGCATTAAAGTTGCTTGGACTGGCTATAAAACTAATTATACGAGGAGGAACGAATATGTTAAAAGCAGGAACAAAAGCCCCGGCATTTTCATTACCGGATCAGAACGGAAAAGTACACACCCTGGAGGAGTACCGGGGTAAAAAGGTGATACTGTATTTCTATCCCAAAGACAATACCCCCGGCTGCACAAAGCAGGCGTGCAGTTTTGGGGAACTTTACCCACAGTTCCAGGAAAAGGGCGCAGTGGTGCTGGGGGTCAGCAAGGACAGTGTGGCATCCCATAAGAAGTTCGAAGAAAAATACGGCTTGCCGTTTACGCTGCTCTCAGATCCCGAACTTTCCTGCATCCAGGCTTATGATGTGTGGCAGGAAAAGAAAAACTACGGTAAAGTGAGCATGGGCGTGGTGCGTACTACCTATCTGATCGACGAAGAAGGCACAATTATCAAAGCCTTTGGCAAGGTAAAAGCCGCTGAAAACCCTGCCCAGATGCTGGAAGAATTGCAGGAGTGAATACAGAATGTTTCAGATTATTATCTCTCCAGCCAAAAAAATGAATGTGGATACAGACTCCTTTGCCATCAGCGGTATGCCCCGTTTTTTGAAGGACACAGAAATCCTGATGCGCAGGATACAGTCCCTGTCCTTGGCTGAGGCCAGGGCGCTGTGGAAGTGCAATGACGCCCTGGCAGAGCTAAATTTCCAGCGTTTTCGCGATATGGATCTGGAACATCGGCTGACTCCGGCGGTGATGGCCTTTGAGGGACTGCAATACAGGCATATGGCTCCCGGGGTGCTCACCCAGGGAGCTCTGTCTTACATAGCAGGGCATCTCCGCATCCTGTCAGGCTTCTACGGCCTGCTTAGACCCTTTGACGGCGTTACGCCTTACCGCCTGGAGATGCAGGCCAGGCTGGCCGTGGGTACATGCCGGGATCTCTATGAATTTTGGGGCGATCGCCTGTACAAAAGCCTGACGGAAGAGAGTGGTACTGTTATCAATTTAGCCTCGAAGGAATATTCCCGGTGCATTGAAAAATATATCACAGCCAAGGACAGATGGATTACTGTGGAATTTGGGGAGTTGGATACAGGGAAAATCAAACAGAAAGGTACTCTGGCGAAAATGGCAAGAGGTGAGATGGTGCGTTTTCTGGCGGAGAACGACATCTGTGATCCGAAGGACATCAGGGGGTTTCATGAGTTGGGATTCAGCTATTGTGAGGAGTTGTCCAGCCCGGAGAAATATGTATTTATAAAAAGGGATTAAAACGAGAATATCATACAATAACCTGCCCTATTATGCAGGTTACCCGCTTTGAAAAGCAGCTTACCGCAATTTTGTTGCGGCAGGCTGCTTCTTTGTCTATGATATATAGCAAACAACATGGAAACTTTCAATGTTGTTTGCTATGTAAGCTCTGGCTGTCATGGCATGGATGGCCATCCGGCTGTTTTCTGCCGGGATTATGGCCGGGTTTACTTATAGAAAACAGGAGGATTGTATGGATCAGATTATTCAGGTCAGGGGATTAAAGAAATATTTTGGAAAGATAAAGGCGGTGGATGACATCAGCTTTTCGGTGGAGAGAGGGGAATTGTTCGGATTCCTGGGGGTAAACGGAGCGGGTAAGTCCACCACCATCAACATGCTGTGTACACTGTTTCATCCCACTGCCGGAGAGATTACCATTGGCGGCAATGTTCTGGGCAAGGAGGATGAGGCGATCCGGCGCAGGATAGGCGTGGTGTACCAGAATAATTGTCTGGACGAACGGCTGACGGTGCGGGAAAACCTGACAGTGCGGGGCAGTCTATATGAAAAAGATATCAGAAAATTGAAGGAAAAGGCAAATCAGATATGTAAGTTGCTTCAGCTGGAGGAAACCTTTGACAGGCATTTTGGTATGCTCTCAGGAGGGCAGAAACGAAAGTGTGAGATAGCCAGAGCGCTGCTCCACACGCCGGAGGTTCTGTTTCTGGATGAACCCACCACAGGTCTTGATCCGGCCACCAGAAAGACGGTATGGGAGAGTCTCGATAAGCTTAGACAGGAGGGCATGACGATCTTCCTCACCACACATTATATGGAGGAGGCGGCAAAGTGCGGTCATATCGCGGTGATGGACTCAGGTAAAATCAGAGAGTTTGGTACACCCTTTTCCCTGAAGGAGAAATACTCCAGGGACAGGCTGCGGCTGATGGCCAAACCGGGCACGGACACGCTGCTGGAGGCGAAGCTGGAAGGGCTAATGACCAGCTGGGAGGAGGACTCCGAAAAGCGGCTGTACAGCATCTGTTTGCAGGATAGTATGATGGCGATTCCGATTTTAAAGGAAACGGAGGAGCTGTTGGAGGGATTTGAGTTGGTTCAGGGTTCTATGGATGATGTTTTCCTGAACATAACCGGAAAAAGTCTGGAAGTGGAGCGTTAAAATACTGATTAACGCAATAACACAGGCGTATCTCGCGATATGCATGTAGAGGTAAGTTTGAAAGCCTGTACTATATGGTAACAAAATAAATCTGGAAGAAAAAAACAGGGAAATGAGGTTATAATGAGAGAGGTTTTATATTTGACAAAAAGAAACAGCTTAGTGTATCTTCGGGACAGGAAAGCGGTGTTTTTTTCCGTGTTGTCCATGCTGATTGTTCTAGGACTGATGGTTATCTTTCTGGGAAGCATGAACAGTCGGGATTTGGTGTCCTTGCTGCAGCAGTATGGGGGCGAAAGGGACCTGGCCAGGGATGAGGAAAATGCCAGAGCGCTGATTCAGATGTGGACTCTGGCGGGGATCCTGGTGGTCAATTCTGTCACCGTAACGCTGACAGTTATTGGAACCATGGTACAGGATGAGGAACAGAGCCGCCTTGCCAGTTTTTATGTGACACCGGTAAGGAGGGGTAAGCTGGTGTTGGGATATGTGCTTGCGGCATGGCTGACGGGGGCGGGCTTAAGTATACTGACCTTGGCAGCAGGAGAGATATACATGATGTCCCAGGGGTGGGGGCTGCTTCCTGCCCCGGTGCTG
>CAMWTF010000355.1 GCA_947177105.1 uncultured Lachnospiraceae bacterium
CCTCTATACTGTAGATACAGAGGGTGATCTGATGGAAAAGCGATACACGGCGGGGGAATTGGCCAGGTGGGCGGGGGTGTCCGCCCGTACAATCCGGTTTTATGAGGAAAAAGGTATATTGCGGCCCAGAGAGCGTTCCGCCGAGGGATATCGGTTGTATGACGACAGCGCCATTCTGCGGCTTCAGGAGATTCTGATGCTGAAATACGTGGGGATGTCCCTGGAAGGGATCCAGCAGGCTCTGACCCAGGGAGAGAATTTGCCGGTGGCTGAACTGCTGAGCCGTCAGAGGGAATTGGTTCTGGAGGAACGCCGCCGTCTGGACCATATTCTGAAAGTGATTGACCAGGCACAGCGGCACTGCCAGGGCGGACAGCTGCCCATATCCCGCTTTGCGGAGATCATGCAGCTGCTTACCAAGAACCAGCAGGCCAATTTTCGGTATAGTCTGTATGAGCGTTATGGAACCAGCGGGCAGAGATGGCATGAGTGGCTGTTTCAGCAGCTTCTGCTGGGGCCTGAGACGCGGGTGCTGGATGTGGGCTGCGGTCATGGAAATGTCTGGCGCAGCAGTTGGAGAGAGATTCCCGTAGGTTGTCAGATCACGCTGCTTGACAAAGAGATGGATGGACTACAGTATTTGCACGGGATTTATCTGGAGCGTCGAAGGGAACTGGCGGAGGGAGCGGCATTTTCCTTCCTGTGCGAGGATACGGAGGAATGGGAGTGTCCTGCGGAGAGGTATGACCTGATTCTGGCGGGGCATCTCTGGAATTATATCCGTGAGAAAGATGGACTTTTGAGAAAGCTGCACCGGGGACTGGCAGAGGGAGGCAGGCTGGTTTCCACATTTACCTCACAGGTTTCTGTGGGGGATGTGAACCGCCTGTTGGAACCAGTGCTGCACAGAAGGGTGCTGGAAGCCTATGAAGAGCGCAGGAGGGACTTTGTGGGGCAGATGGAAGGGCTTTTTGCCGGGGAGTTTGCCAGAGTGTCCCGAAAAGTATTCCGGAATGGTCTGCGGATTGACCAGCCGGAGCAGCTGCTTAGCTATCTGTGCAATCTGGACGGAGAACTGGAGGCCCGGATCAGGACCCGGGAATCAGAAATGCGAAAGTATTTGCAGGAATTGTTACGACAGGGACCGGTGCCGGAAATCGGCACGGAGGGGTATTGCTATTTCTGTGAGTGATAAAGCGAAAGTTTGGATGTTACACATCCAAATACGCATTAACGCAGTATCGCAGGCCAGCCTGCGTTATGCAGGGAAGAGGTAAGTTTGGATTAGGGGAAGTGTTCAGCCAATTTGTGACACAGGCGGGAAAAATAGTAGTGAATGATACACGTTGTAAACAGGAGGATAAGAAGATGATACCTACAAGGGAAACGGCAGAGGAATTACTTAGAGACGGAGAGGCATGTAATCCGGGAGCGTGGGCGGATCATAGCCGGGTGGTGGCCATGTGCGCGGAGCGGATTGCGGCAGCCTGCGGGAGCATGGACCCGGAGAAAGCCTATGTGCTGGGTTTGCTCCATGACATAGGACGCAAGTTTGGAGTCAAGCATATGGGACACATATATGACGGATACCACTATATGACGCGGCTTGGCTATGACGAGGCGGCCCGGATATGCTTAAGCCATTCTTTTAGTATTCAAAGGCTGGAGGACTACATAGGAAAGTGGGATATCACGGCGGAGCAGCAGGAGGAGCTTCGAAGGCTGCTGGAGGAATTGGAATATGATGACTATGACAGGTTAATCCAGGTCTGCGACAGTCTGGCGGGAA
The DNA here is from genome assembly GCA_947177105.1 of uncultured Lachnospiraceae bacterium. Classification (GTDB taxonomy): domain Bacteria; phylum Bacillota; class Clostridia; order Lachnospirales; family Lachnospiraceae; genus Acetatifactor. The sequence goes on from CAMWTF010000355.1 coordinate 1,790, forward strand.
CCGAGGTGGTGGATATGGAGGAGCGCATGGCGGACGTGAAGCGGCGCTATGGCGCGTATCCCCAAGACAAGTGGGACAAGAACCTGGAACTGAAAGCATATTTTGAGGGGAAAATGCGGCAGGATATATATAAGGTTGTGGGGCGCTGACGCAGCGGGATGGGGGCGAGTTGCTGGGAAATGAGATGGCGGACTATTGTAATGTAGACCTTGAAAGGGTGTTTATCGAGGCAAGGGAAGATATGGACAGATATTCGCAATCCAGAGATGTTTAGTTAAGTAGGGTATGGAGGATTGGATTATGGCTTCATGGATGGTACATTTGCGGGTGGCAGACAGGCTGCTGGACCGCTTGGAGGGAATCAGGGAAAAGGAGTTTATAATGGGGAATATCGCTCCGGACAGCGGTGTGCCCAACGCGGACTGGACAGCCTATGCGCCGCCCACGGAGGTGTCCCATTTCAAGACTTATCTGGGGGATAAGGCAGTTAAAATAGATGTGGAGAGTTATCTACAGCAGTATTTTACAGTAGAGAAGAGGAAGAAATACAGCCCGGAGCAATACTCTTTTTACATTGGGTACTTAATTCATCTGCTGACGGATCTGGAGTGGATTGCCCGTGTATATAATCCCAGTATCGCCAGATACCAGGAGGCCCATGCTGCGGATTCTTATAAGCTGTTGTGGACGCTGAAAAAGGACTGGTATGATCTGGACTTTTTATATCTGCGAAAGCACCCGGATTTCAGGGCATTTCGAATCTACGAGAACGCGGTGGGTTTCGTCAACCGCTATATGGATATTTTCGCGGAGGATGCCTTTGAGAACCGGCGGGAATACATCATCGGTTTTTACCGGGGTGACCGGGAGAACATAGAGCGGGAATATATCTATCTGACTGAGGCCCAGGCCCAGCAGTTTGTGGAGGACTGCGTGGAGGCCGTGCAGGGAAAACTGGAGGAAATGGGATGCGCGAAAATTCGGTTTTAGACGGGAGGCAGCCGGAGGAACGGCAATGAAGAAATTATTGGTTACAGGGGCGTCAGGCTTTGTGGGCAGCAGGGTGGTGGGATTTTACCGGGAGAAGTATTAGGTTTATGCCCGTCCCACCGGGAGATGGAACAGTCATAGAAGAAAAGGGTTTGTCCATGGGAAAACTAAATGTTGATGGAACGGAGATACAGGTCTTACAAATTGAAGAAGATGATTATATTTCTTTAACCGATATGGTTAGGAAAATTGACAATGGACCTGCGCTGATAGAAAAATGGTTACGCAACAAGAATACAATAGAATTTCTTGGCATATGGGAAGAAATGTATAAT
>CAMWTF010000356.1 GCA_947177105.1 uncultured Lachnospiraceae bacterium
TTATTGACTTCCACCTCGCCGTTGGCAGTGTAATAATTCACGTAATCGGCTCTCTCTATCCGCACTTCCGCGACCAGATTTTCCGTGAAATTGTACATCTTGTTCCTCCTCATGGCGAAATTTTTGCTTTTCTCATGCCCTATTCTATCACACCCCGGCAGGCGATTCCAAGAAATTAAAAAAATCTTAAAAAAGTGTATGCCTAAAACACCCTCCTGCTTATTGTCCTTCTTTGTCGTTTTTTATATAATATAAACACTGGAATCTTTCAATTATATCTGGACAAAAACTATTAACCATAAAATAAAGAGAGGTTTTAAGATGAAAAATTGTCACAAAAAACGTTATAATTTTTCCGCCCTTCTGCTGGCTGTCATTGTAGCTCTGGCAGGCTGTGGCAGCCGTGCAGCGGACGCCGCCAGAGAGGAATCGGTTTCCGCAAAACCTCCCGCGCAGGCCATCGACTGGAATACCTACCAGATGGCTGAGCCCCAAAATGTGGCGGACGGCCCTGCGTGGTATCTGACGGAGTATCACGATGACTGGATCACGCCCCCCGAGGGTGATTATGACTGGACGTATTCTATGGATACCGCCGCTCCGGGCGGGGACATATGCAGCAGACTTCTATGCAGCTCCGGCAATGTGGCAGACGGCAATTACAAAAGCTGGAACTATCTGGATTATTTTGACGCGCAGACAGGACAGAGTTTTCATGCCGCATTTGATCCTGACGGCTGGGGACTGCCGGAGGATTCCCTTCTGCTGGACATGGATATGGCTGATGATCAACTGGCGGTCTTCCTCTTTCGCAGCCGCAAAAAGACCGACTCCCTCTCCTTTTGTACGCTGGTTTTCTACCACCTGGAAGAAGGAGCGCAAAAGACATTGGATCTGCTGCCCGCTTTGGAAGAGGCCGGAATCACAAAAGGGGCCGAACCGATTCTGGACAGCACCAAAAAGTACATTCTCTGCGATCCAAACGGATGCTGCTATCTGCTCTGGGAGGATCAGCTGGTGGTAGTGGATCACACTGGAAAGCTGCTGTGCTGTATGGGACAGGGTGAGGAGCCCTCGCCCTCCTACCTGTGCAAGACGTCCTTGGGATATCCCATTTTTACCACCAGAGACAAAAGTGACCGTTCCAGCTGCTACTGGGCCCTTGACCCTGCTGCCGGAGAAATGCGTTCTCTTGGCAAAACCCCCCATATGACGCTGAAATATGGCTGCATGGATACCTCCGGCAACCTGTACTACTTTGGGGGAGACAAGATCGTTAAGTGGAACACTTTGACCGGAAAGCAGGAGAATATTTTCGACTGCAAGGCTAACAGCATCTGTTCCAACACCACCGCCAATAAGGTCATGGCTGTCAGGGAAAACGGGGATCTGGTGATCATGGACCCCATCACGGAAAACAGGAACATTTATGTACTGTCTCCTGTGCCGCCAGAAAAAGACAGAACTCTGACATTGGTATCCACCTCTTACGGGAACCAGATAGAACAGACCGCCGCCGCCCTGTTCTCCATGAAAAATCCCGGCGTCAATATAGAATACTCCAGTGTGGAATCCTCTGGGGCCAGTGGCTGGGAGGAAGCGCAGACATACGCCAACAACCTGATAAACCGCATTGTAGCCGGGGATGCCCCGGACATGTTCATCGTCTCTGCGGAAAACATGCAGATCCTCTATGATAAAGGTGCGCTGGCCGACTTGACCGGCATTATTCCCCTGCAGACCCAGGAGCAGGTGTTTGACTGTATCTGGAATGCGGGAACCATCGACGGCAAGCTGATAGGGCTTACCACCGGCCTGAGTTCCTCCGGCATCCTTGTCTCCGACGAAATCTGGTCTCAGGAAACCTGGACGCTGGAGGATGTTCTGACACTGGCGGAGTCTGCGCCGAAGGATACGCTGAAGGGCCTTATCCCTCTGTCTGGCTCCCGGCCCCTTGCGTCTGATGTGCTGGACTGGCTTGCCCTCCAAAATATTGATCCCTCTCTGGTGGACAGAGAGGCCGGCGCCTGCCACTTTGACAGCGATATGTTTCGGAAACTTTTAGAGTACTGCAAGAATACCCCCATCCCGGAACCCAATCCGGATTCCCAGAACCCCGCTCCCGCCCGCGCGGTCATAAATGGGGAATACCTAGCTTACGCCTGTAACATATATAGCTTCCCTGCTTTCAGCTACCAGATGTCTCTTTTCCCGGAGAACTACCACTGGGTGGGAGTCCCCACCAGGAGCGGAAGCGGCAATCTGGTACAGACAGGCTCTTTTCTGGTAGTCAGCAAGGATACACAGAACATGGACTTGATCAGGGAATTCCTGCCCCTCCTCTACGACGCCGATCTGCAGCGCCAGTATCCCTGGAGTTGTCTGCGACGGGATGTACTGCGGGAACGTGTATTTGTCCCCGGGTGGGATTCCTCCGTGCATTTTGACATGGGGGAGGGACACCATCTGATACTGGAGGGAAAACCGGACGGCACTTCCTATGTGGAGGATTACATAGCCTTCTTGGACAGCTGTGTACCCAGACCGCCCAGAGACAACACCATTGCAAACATTGTGCTGGAAGAGGTGGAGCCCTACTTCGCCGGGGATAAAAATATGGACACGGTTATCGACATTATCCAAAACAGGGTGCAGCTGTATCTGGACGAAAACGGCTTCTAAAAAATATTTTTGTACTTTTCTACAATAGCCGCCATCCGCTCCCACTTTTTCTCCATATCCGCCACAATCTTAAACTGGGTTCTGGCCCGGTCAAGATTGTGGTTTTCCCGGTGAACCTTAAAGTATACATCTCCTTCCAGGAAATCCGCCAGAAAGCGGATGCCGCACTCGTAGGTCATAAGTTTCGCGCCCATGGGAAGCATCTCCACCTCCCTCCCGGTAAGCTTGCCGCCGCAGCCCGTCAAAAACCCTTCTGTAAAGGTTTCAAACAGGTTAAGGTCCAGTTCCACCCGGCTTAAATCCTTCTCATCCTCGGCTCCCGTGCTGGCTCCAAAGCGGATGGAATCACCAAAGTCATAGAGAGACAGGCCGGGCATGACGGTGTCCAAATCAATAATGCAAACCGCCTTTCTGGTCACCCGGTCAAAA
>CAMWTF010000357.1 GCA_947177105.1 uncultured Lachnospiraceae bacterium
CCATAGCGGCAATCTTTTTCAGGTCGAAGTTCCCAGGCAGCGCCTCCTGCAGATAGGGCTCTGCCATCGCATAGAACATATCAAAATCCATGGCCTTAATATATTCGCCGTTCATCCAGCGCAGCTTCACGATGTCGAACACGGCTGGGGACTTGCTGATGCGGTGATAATCGAAATTATCAATCAACTCCTGCAGGGTAAAGATCTCACGGTTGTCCTCCGGACTCCAGCCCAACAGTGCAATGTAGTTGATGATGGCCTCTGTTACAAAGCCCTGCTCCAGCAAATCCTCAAAGGAGGCGTGACCACTTCTCTTGGCCAGCTTCTTGTGACTCTCGTCGGTGATCAGGGGCAAGTGGATATACACCGGCACCTGCCAGCCGAAGGCATCATACAGACGTACATACTTGGGCGAGGAGGACAGATACTCGTTGCCCCGCACCACATGGGTGATATTCATAGTATGGTCGTCCACCACATTGGCAAAATTGTAGGTGGGGAAACCGTCGGACTTAATCAGGATCATGTCGTCCAACTCGCTGTTCTCCACTGTGATATCACCATACAATTCATCATGAAAAGTGGTGGTTCCCTCATTGGGGATATTCTGGCGGATCACAAAAGGCTTGCCCGCATCCAGATTCGCCTGCACCTCCTCTCTCGAAAGTCCCAGGCAGTGCTTGTCGTAGACGCTGATCTCCTTGCCCTCCACCACCTCTGTTTTCAGAGAAGCCAGGCGCTCCTTGTCACAAAAGCAGTAGTAAGCCTCCCCCTTGTCGATAAGTTCTTTGGCATATTTCATATAGATGCCGGTTTTCATGCGCTCGCTCTGCACATAGGGGCCGTAACCGCCGTCCTTATCCGGACCCTCATCGTGGATCAGCCCTGCCTTTGCTATGGTGCGGTAGATGATCTCGATAGCGCCGTCCACGAAACGTTCCTGATCCGTGTCCTCAATGCGCAGCATAAAATCTCCTCCCGCATGTTTGGCAATCAAAAACTCGTACAGAGCTGACCGCAGATTCCCCACATGCATCTTCCCTGTAGGGCTGGGGGCATATCTTGTCCTTATCTTCTCCATATCTCTTCCATCCTTTCTAAAAAACTGATGCTGCAAACGGAACTATACTGACTAACGTTAAGATTTTCCAATTTCCGCACAGCGCATGTCGCATAATCGGGCAACATGCACTGTGCGGAAAGGAAAATCTAATCGTTAGTGAGTATAACACTTCCTTATTCAGAATTCCGCATATCCCCTACTGCGGAGGAACCTTGCAGCGGGCCGCCTCCTTGAACTTGTTCAGTTCCTTTGCGGCCTGGTTTAATGCAATGTTCGTGCCGGCTCCCGCAATACAGCCGCCGGGACAGGCCATACCCTCAATCAGACAGCCGTTCATCTTGCCGGCCTTAGCCAGCAGCAGCGCTTTCTTGCACTCTGTCAGACTCTCCGCATGTTCGATGTGTACCACGGTATCGGGGTAATAGGTCTTGATACACTCCTCAATAGCGGAGGCCACGCCTCCCGCCACGCCGTACCCGCGGCCTGCGGCGGTGGCATCATCCATTTTATCCAGGGCCTGTATCTCTTCCACCAGGATGCCTTTTGCCTCAAACATACCCGCCAATTCCTCAAAAGTAATGACAAAATCCACATCGGAACGCACGGTGGTTCGCATGGCCTCCAGCTTCTTGGAGGCACATGGCCCGATGAACACCACCAGAGCGTCAGGATGCTTCTCCTTGATCTTTCTGGCCGTGGCTACCATGGGAGTCAGCTCCGGGCTGATCTTGTCGATGGTCTCCGGAAACAGATGCTTTGCCATCATAATCCAGGAGGGACAGCAGGAAGTCAGGCTGAATGCCTGCTTGCCCGTGGCAACCTCATTCACATAGTGCTCGGCCTCCGCTATACAGCCCGCATCCGCACCGATGGCCGTCTCATATACATCCGTAAAGCCCAGTTCTTTCAATGCCGTCTTGAATATATCCGGTGTCACCTTAGGACCAAACTGTCCCACAAAAGCCGGAGCCACCTGAGCGATTACACTTTTTCCAGACTGCATGGCGCGAATCAGTTGGAAAATCTGTGATTTATCCGCTACTGCGCCGAAGGGGCAGCTGACCATGCACTGGCCGCAGGACACACACATATCGTTGTCGATCACGGCTCTGCCGTGGGCATCGCTCTTGATGGCGCCCAAGCCGCAGGCCGCTTTACAGGGGCGCTGCCTGTGGGTGATGGCGTCATAGGGGCAAATCTCCCTGCACTTACCGCACTTGATGCACTTCTCCTGATCAATCACCGATTTGCCTTTTTCAAAATGAACGGCGCCCTTGGGACACACCAGTTGGCAGGGATGAGCCACACAACCCATACAAGTGTTGGTGACCTCATACATATTTTCGGGACAGGCGTTACAGGCCGAAGGAATCACCTGCATCAGAGGGGGCTCATAGTATTTTTCGGCGATATTGCTCTCCTCCACACCCTCGGTCAGATGGCCAGGGCGATTGCGGTTCTCCGGCCGCAGGCTCATGCCCATGGCCAGCCGGATCCGCTCTCGGATGATGGCGCGCTCTCGGTATACACTCTCCCAGTACTCCGACTCTTCATAATCCACCAGCTTGTAGGGCAGAGCTTCCATATCGTCCTTTAGGTTTGTGGAGGTGTAGGCCAAATTGGCCACCTCCCGGAACACCATGCGCCTGCGCTGCCGGATCGGGGTGTCAATTCCTCTCATACTGCTCATAGGCTGTTCTCCTAAATATTTTAAATGCTAAAGTTATGCTATCCGCTCAAGCCGTTCCTTGATGGTCCGCAGTTCCGTTTCCAACATGTTAACCCGTATCGCTATCATTTCCTTTTCATCATCTATTTTTGTAGCCTCCCGCAGTTTCCGGTACAAATCCTGATGGCCTTCCGCAACCCGCATAATGTTTGTGCGAATCTCATTTTCAAGGGTCAGCTTCATACCTGTGACATCGTTATCCAGCTTATCCTGTTTTTCCTTAAATTCAGCAAAATCAATCTCCAGCCTGCCAATCCTTTCATTAAATACCACAAATAAACTCTACAACCTGCCAA
>CAMWTF010000358.1 GCA_947177105.1 uncultured Lachnospiraceae bacterium
GGTACATTTATTAGCCATGCGAAGGGCTTTGGCTTTGTGGAGATCGAGGGCAGGCAGGATGATCTGTTTGTGCCTCCGGAGATGACGGGGGGCGCTCTGCACCGGGACGTGGTACAGGCGGCCTTGATACAGAGGGAGACTTCGGGCGGGGGACATCATCCGAAGGCCGCAGGCGGCAACAGCCAGGCTTCACACAATAGTTACCGGGCGGAAGCTCGTGTGCTGCGGATCCTAAAGCGGGGCATTACCCAGGTGGTAGGCATTTACCAGAAGTCCAAAAACTTCGGTTTTGTGGTGCCGGATAATTCCCGGATGCCACAGGATATCTTTGTGCCCCAGGAGAGGTCTAAGGGGGCCGTCACAGGGCATAAGGTAGTGGTGGAGATCACAGACTATGGCAGCGATGACCGTCGCCCCGAGGGGAAGGTGGCAGAGATCCTGGGGCATGTGAATGACCCGGGAGTGGATATTCTGTCCATTGTACGGGGCTATGAACTGCCGGAAGGCTTTGGGGAAAAAGTGCTGAACCAGGCGGAGCGGGCAGCGGGGGAGGTGACGGAGGCGGACAGAGCCGGACGGCGGGATCTGCGGGAACAGCTGCTGATCACCATAGACGGTGAGGACGCAAAGGATCTGGATGACGCGGTGAGCGTGACCTTTGACGGGGAAAATTATCATCTGGGGGTCCACATTGCGGATGTGACTAACTATGTGCAGGAGGGCTCTGCCTTAGACCGGGAGGCCCAAAAGCGGGGGACCAGCGTCTACCTGGTGGACCGGGTGATTCCCATGCTGCCCCATGCGCTGAGTAACGGCATCTGTTCTCTCAATGCGGGAGTGGATCGGCTGGCCCTAAGTTGTCTGATGACCATTGACACAAAGGGCAATGTCATAGATTATGAGATTTGTGAGTCCGTGATTCGGGTGCGCCACCGTATGTCCTACACCGGAGTGATGCGGCTGCTCACGGAGGATAATCTGACAAAAGAAGATCCGGCTTTTGCGGAGTATGCGGAGCTTCTGCCCATGCTGAAGGAGATGGAAACTCTGTCGGGCCTGCTGCGGAAAAAGCGGCGGGAGAGGGGCGGTATCGACTTCGATTTCCCGGAGTGCAAGATCCTGTTGGATCAGCGGGGAGTGCCCAGGGAGATCCGGCCCTATGAGCGAAATGTGGCTACCAGACTCATTGAGGACTTCATGCTGGCGGCCAATGAGACTGTTGCCCAGCATTTTTATTGGCAGGAACTGCCCTTTGTCTACCGGGTCCATGAGGCCCCGGATCAGGATAAGATACAGAAGCTGGCGGCATTTTTACACAATTTTGGGTATTATATGAAAAATATCGGCCAGATGGGGGGCCGGACGGCGGGCGAGCGCGAGGCCGCCCGCAGAGGCAGAGGCGCCCTGGCAGGCAAAAGAGGTGCGGGGCACGGCCAGGCCGCCAATGTCCATCCCAAGGAGATTCAGAAACTCTTGCAGAGAGTGGAGGGCACCCCTGAGGAGGCCATGATCAGCAGGCTGACGCTTCGGAGCATGAAACAGGCGAAATACAGCACGGAGAGCAGTGGCCACTTTGGCCTGGCCTGCCAGTATTACTGCCATTTTACCTCACCCATAAGGCGTTATCCGGATCTGCAGATCCACCGGATCATCAAGGAACAGCTGCGGGGCAGATTAAATGAAGACCGGATCCACCACTATAGGGATATTTTGCCGGAGGTGGCAAAGGAGTCCTCCCGGCTGGAGCGCCGGGCCGACGAGGCGGAGCGGGAGACGGATAAGCTGAAGAAGGTGCAGTACATGGAGGAGCGGATAGGGGAAGTCTTCGAGGGAGTGGTGTCCGGCATCACAGCCTGGGGTATCTATGTGGAGCTGCCCAACACCGTGGAGGGTCTGGTGCATGTGTCCCGGCTGCCTGGGGATTATTATTGCTACCATGAGGATACCTATGAGATGGTGGGAGAGACCACAGGGCGCGTCTTCAGCCTTGGACAGCCGGTGACTGTGCAGGTGGCGAGTACCGACCGTCTGCTGCGTACCATTGATTTTGACCTGGCGGAATAAGCGGAACATACACAACTCTAATAAGGAGAGACGAGACTATGGCAAAACAGAAAGAAACACAGAAATTGATCGCCAACAACAAAAAAGCCTACCACGATTATTTTATTGAGGAAAGTTACGAGGCTGGCATCGCCCTCCACGGCACGGAGGTCAAATCCATGCGCCAGGGCAAATGCAGCATCAAGGAATCTTTTATCCGCATAGAAAACGGTGAGGTCTATGTGTACGGTATGCATGTGAGTCCTTATGAGAAAGGAAATATTTTCAACAAAGATCCTCTGCGGGTCAAAAAACTGCTGTTACACAAATATGAGATTAACAAGCTCTCCGGCAAGGTGGCGGAGAAAGGGCTGACGCTGGTGCCGCTGCAGGTGTATTTCAAGGAGGGGAAGGTCAAAGTGGAGATCGGTCTGGCAAGGGGAAAGAAGTTATACGACAAACGACAGGACATTGCCAGGAAAGATCAGCGTCGGGAGGCGGAGAAGGAGTTCAAGGTCAAAAACCTGTAAAAAAATTTCTAAAAATTTTAGAAAATTGAACCACAGGTTTACTTGCCAAAGGCGTTGGCAGATGCTATAATAAAGATGCTTACAGAAAGATTCGGTAAGCGCAGTTGTCCGGCTTGCCGGGCAGCGCAACCATTTGGGGTAGTAAAGGTTTCGACAGGGGTCTTGCAGCTGGAGAAGCTATCCGTTGCGACACGTTAATCGCACAATTAAACTAAACGCTGAAGACAATAATCAGTTAGCATTTGCAGCCTAGTAAGCTGTGAATGACGTCGCCTCAGGCGGCTTGTCCGGTCCAGAGCACCCACACTTTGGAGCCCGGGCATCGACTATGTGGGAAACGACATGCGGTAAGCTTTGCCCGCATGGGCGTATCATGAAGCTACTGATCCGGTTGGGGAGTCTGTTCGCCAGCCGGTGATGGAATTGCGGTCCGCGTAATGCGCGAACCGCGGAACAACAGACTATGATAGTAGAAGGACAGGGAATGGGCTTTTGGACACGGGTTCGACTCC
>CAMWTF010000359.1 GCA_947177105.1 uncultured Lachnospiraceae bacterium
GCGGTGGTGGAAGTGCTGGTGGAGCACTCCATACATGCGGTGAAGGAATACGGCTATGACCGGTTTGCCATCGCGGGGGGCGTGGCCTCCAACTCCGCTCTGCGGGAGGCTATGAGCGAGGCTTGCCGCAGGAATGGCATTGATTTTTATTATCCCAGCCCCATCTACTGCACGGATAATGCCGCCATGATCGGCGTGGCGGGCTACTATGAATATATAAAGGGTGTGCGCAGCGGACTGGACCTGAACGCAGTGCCGAATCTGAAATTAGGGACAAGAGGATTTTAGGGATATGAATAAGATGAGATGCACGGCTGTGGTCCTGGCGGCGGGCAGCGGCAGCAGGATGCACAGCGATGTGCCCAAGCAGTTCATGGAGCTGGGAGGCAGGCCGCTGATCTGGTACGCTTTAGACGTGGTGGAGCGGTCGGCGATTATAGATGACTGTATCCTGGTGACGGGAGCGGACGACATTTCCTATATGCAAAAGGAGATCGTGGAAAAATACGGTTTTTCCAAGGTGGATACCGTCACGGCAGGCGGCAGTGAGCGCTATGAATCGGTGGCACGCGCCATGACAGTGCTGGAGGAAGGGGAACTGAAAGTATCCAACCGGGACGGCTATGTGTTCATCCATGACGGGGCCAGGCCCTTTCTGACAGAGAAAATCCTGGAGGACACCTATGCGGCGGTCGTGGCCTACGGCGCCTGCGTGGCCGCCGTGCCCTCCAAGGACACGGTGAAACTGGCGGATGCGGAGGGCTACGCCCTGCAGACGCCCAACAGGGACAGCGTCTGGCTGGTGCAGACCCCCCAGGTCTTTGAAGTGCGTATGATTTGCGAGGCATACCGCAGGCTCATGGTGCAGCTGCCGCAGCTTCGGCAGCAGGGCGTTCAGATCACGGATGACGCCATGGTGGCGGAAACTATGCTGCGCCGCCAGGTAAAGCTGGTGCCGGCCTCCTATAAGAATATCAAGGTGACCACGCCGGAGGACATGAGGATTGCAAAGGCTCTGCTGGAGTAACTACTCCTTTTGCTCAAAAGTTCCGTACAGGTGCCCGGTGTATTCCCCAAACAGGGTTTCTTCCTGTTTTTTCATGAAAACAGTCACATCCTTTTCCCCAAAATAAAGCTGTATATAGACGCCGCCTACGCTGGTGTCCAGAAGATGGGTCCGAATATAAAAAGTGTGCTCGTCCAGCCACATGCCGCTGGAGGCGCAGAACATATCATAGACAGGGAAATGCCCGGGAATCACCCGGTCCAGTCCAAAGGACAGCCGGCAGACAGTTCCGTTTAAGGTGTAGCGCAGTACCCCTTCCCTGTCCGACAACTCCAGGCATATATCGCTGAAGGCGCTGTCTCCCTGAATCCGGTAGACCAGCCCCTGTATCCGGGCGCCGTCTGTCCGGGGATCCAGATAGTTGACTGCCGGAGTCATTTTCTCGCCGGAAGGAGAAGGCGCGCTTTTAAGCTGATAGCTGCAGCCCTGGGAACAGACGGAAGCTATGGGCTCTATGCACAGCCGGGACACTTTTTGCCGCAGTGCCTCCCTGCCTGCGTCTGAAGCAGTATCTGTGGTTTCCCGGCTCTCCAATCCGGGCAGCAGTATCTGGTGGATGGCGTCATAGATGAGTTGGTTGGCGCCATTCATACCCTGAGTGTCCGCGGTGGTCACCACCAGCAGCTTTCGGGCGGGATAGCAGAGAATCAGCTGGCCGCCCATGCCATAGCAAATTCGTGCATCCTGCTCTCCACGCCAGAAGAAATAGCCATAGCCCTGGCATTCGCTGGTGATGGGACCGGTGACGGCTGTGGCGCTGTGCCAGGCCAGGGCGTCGGAGAGAAGCTCTCTTTGGATCAACTGCTTACCCTTCCAACAGCCATCCTGCATCAGGAGCTTCCCCAGCAGTACCAGATCCTCCGACGTGGCCATGAGGCCGCTGCCGCCCATGGAATGACCAAAGGGGTCAGTGAGCATGTAGGACTCCTCGCTCCACCCGATTTCCCGCAGCATCACGTCCTTCAGATAGTCCAGCATGGGGCGTCCCGTCAGCTTTTCCACCAGGGCGCAGAGCGTGTGGGAGGCGCTGGTGTCGTAGTGGAATACCGTGCCGGGCTTGTGGGTGGGGGCCACGGTGAAAAAGCTCTCCACCCAGTCCAGCTTTTTGTCGAATTTGTAAGTGGTGGAGGCGTGGCAGCTTCTCATCATCAGCATGTCCCGGAGGGTGGTCTGCCGAATCCACGGATGAGTGTCCGCGGTTACATATTCTGGAAAATACTGGCAGATGGAGGCATCCAGAGAGATGCTGCCCGTCTCATAGAGTTTCAATATGGCCAGCGCCGTCAGGCTTTTACTGATGGAAAACATGCGGTGCAGCTGTCCTTTATGACAGGGGGCGTAGTAGGCTTCCAGCTCCGGCTTTCCACGCCGCAGAATGTGCAGGCTGTGCATGGGGATATGTGCCTGCTCCAGACGCTCCAGCAGGGCAAGAAGAGTTTTTGGGGAAATGCCTTCCCTATTTGATGGAGATGCATTCATTGGTATCACTTATCCTTTCTCAGATTACCAGCCTCTTGAAGAGGTTTTCATACCCTATTTTAACATGAACCAGACTGTTCTTTCAAGCCAATCCCTTAAAGGGGCGGGATTTTGTACGGATTTATTTTAGGAAAAATATATTTTCGGGTTGCATTCCGAACCGGTAATGTATAAAATTATCCAGAGATGGCGAATACTCGGCCTCTGCCGGAAGGATAGACGGCGGAGCGGATGTGGGACTATGACTAGGAGGGTACATTGATGGCCAAGGTATTGTTGGGGATGGCAAGGAGGATAGCGGACACAGTGATGGAGGAGCGTCCGGGGCTGATAAGCAGAAAGTGGGCTTACGACACGGGACTGTTTCTTATCGGTCTGGAAAAGCTGTACGGGGAGACGGGAGAGGAAAAGTATTATGAGTATCTGAAAACCTATTTTGACTATTTTATCCTGCCGGATGGGACAATCCGGGGTTATGACTGACTGGAAAAGAATATCTGTATCTTATACACAACTCCGACCCAACGAGACTAG